>JAHDBB010000500.1 GCA_020630635.1 Chitinophagales bacterium | reverse complement strand
AGACTTGCGGTAGAAGGCTAGGCGACACGAATAAGAACGGATAGCGGGGAGACCCATTACGATGAAAGATGAAACGTTCTCTCCTAATAAAAAAGTTTTACTTCATTCTTTAGGATGAAGTCAGGAACCAAACCGAAAAGTCACCCGTCACTCATAAAAAAGTCTTACTTCATTCTTTAGGATGAAGCCAGGAAAAGCTCAAAAAATGCACGATAGAAAAAAGAGATATTACGCCAACTTATACCCCAAAGAAATATTTGCCAAGCTAGAGTTTGATAAAATATTAGAAAAACTACACGATTATTGTCAAAGTCCATTGGGACAAGCATATGTTCAAAACATCCGATTTGTCGATGAACAAAAAGAGATTGAAAAGCAGCTTCGACAAGTCCATGAGTTCGTCCTCATCCTCAATCATGAAGTCTTGGTTTTTCCCACCAGCAACTACCTCGAACTTTCCCAAGAAATTCACCTCTTAGGTATCCAAAATTCCGTCCTCAACGAACAGCAAATTTTTCGAGTCTTCCAAGTCCTCCAAACCGTCGGAAACATCCTTTACTTCTTCCGCCAAAAAGACGGTGAAAACATAGAGTTGTATCCCGAATTAGCCAGTCTTGTCCAAAATTTAGAAATCAACAAAGACCTACTCAATGCCATTAAGCAGGTATTGGATGACAACGGAAAAATCAAAAACTCCGCCTCTCGGACATTGACCAGCATCCGCAACAGCATGTCCAGAAAGTACCAAGAATTGGACAGTAAATTCCGTTCCGCTATCAACCAATTCAAAAAAGCAGGTTACTTAGAAGACACCTTAGAAACCATCCGAAACGGAAGACGAGTCTTAGCCGTCAAATCATCGCATAAACGCAAGGTCAAAGGCATCATCTTAGACGAATCCAACTCTGGACGGATCTCCTACATCGAACCCGAAGTTACCCTACAAACCAACAACGAACTTTTTGAGCTACAACAAGAGGAAAAGCGGGAAATCTACAAAATCCTCAAAGAGTTGACCACCAAATTGGTTCCATATGTAGAACCCTTGAAAGAGTATCAAAAATTATTAGGCTTATTGGATTTTATACGAGCCAAAGCCAAACTTGCCAATAGTATGGAGGCGGTGATGCCACTTATCAATACCGAAAGAGTCATCGAATTAGAAAACGCTTACCACCCTTACCTCTACTTACTCAACAAAGAGCAAAAGAAAAAAACCATTCCGCTTTCCCTTCGTTTATCCATCGCAGATCGCATCCTCATCATTAGCGGACCCAATGCAGGAGGAAAATCAGTTGCTTTGAAAACCATTGGCTTGCTTCAATTGATGCTGCAAACAGGCATGTTGTTGCCCGTCGAAGAAGGGAGTACGATGTGTTTATTCAAGCGTATTTTTGTTGATATAGGAGACGAACAATCCTTAGAAAATGACCTAAGTACGTACAGTTCTCGCCTCCACAATATGCGCTACTTTACCGAACATGCCGATGGCAAAACGATGATCTTGATTGACGAGTTTGGTTCTGGAACCGACCCCAAATTTGGAGGAGCCATCGCCGAAACCATCTTGGAGTTCCTCAACAAAAAGAGCGTTTACGGAGTCATCACCACCCACTATTCCAACATCAAAATATTTGCCTCTCAAAATCGAGGCTTAATCAATGGAAGTATGGCATTTGATAGGAAAAATATGCGTCCATTGTATCGCTTAGAAGTAGGAAGACCAGGAAGTTCCTTTGCTTTTGAAATTGCCGAAAATTGTGGATTAAGCGATAAAGTTTTGGATGCTGCTCGCCGTAAAGTCGGAGAAGATTACCGAGAATTTGACGAGCTATTGAGTTCCCTACAAAATGAAAAAGTCGAATTAGAAAAACGGGCGGCTGCCTTAGAAGAACGGGAAAGACTCGCTGAAGAAACCATCAAAAGCTACGAAATCAAGGCAAAAGAAATCAAAAAGAAAAAAAGTACCATCCTTTTAAAAGCCGAAGAAGAAGCCCTCCAATTGGTCAACAACACCAATAAGAAATACAATAAAATCCTCCATGAATTAAGCAAACAAAAAGGCGAAAAACAAGTCGTCAAAAAGCTACAGGAAGAGATTGAACAGGACCGAGAAAAAAGCCGTCAGAAGATAGAAAAGATGAAGGATGTCGTCTTATATAAAAAGTCGAAAGGAGTCGTCGAAAAAGGCGCAGATGTTCAGTTGCGAACAGGCGGAAAGGTCGGCACCGTCGTCGAAATCCGAAATAATAAGGCATTGGTCGCTTTCGGTGAGCTAAAAACGACGGTCAAAATCAAAGAATTGGTCGTCGTTGAAAAACGAGAAAAGAAGGAACGAAAAATGATCACTTACGACACTTTAAGTGCTGCCGTCAATTTTTCCAGTAATATAGATGTACGAGGAATGAGAAGAGAAGAAGCCTTGAGTGAAGTCGAAAAACTGCTAGATCAAGCGATTATGGCAAGTGCCGAAAACCTGACCATTATTCATGGAAAAGGAGATGGGATACTAAGACGTGCTATAAGAAACTTTCTCCGCACACACAGGTTTGTTACAGCCGTTTATGACGAAGACCCTCAATATGGTGGAGATGGTATTAGTATTGTGGAATTGGCAGATTGATGGGGAATCTTTTTTATTTTAGAATTGTTAATAAATTCATTAACTTGTGAGATATTTGGGTTTGATTAATCCTTGCATTTGAACGAGCACTGAAACATAGATAACTATGTATATTAAATTTTTATAATTTATGATTGTCAAACTCAAAATAAAAAAGCTGGACCAACTTACTTGATCCAGCTTTGCTTTTGTTGTCTATTTTTCTATTATTGTAGCATCTTGCCTAAAACTACTCCTGTTATTGCACCTATTATTGGTGGTATAAGAAGTTTCATTGATCCCATCATAGCTTTGGAATCAATCCATGGTTCACAAATAATTAACACTAAATTTACAAAAGATTGTATGTGTAACATCCATACAATGATTCCTAATAGAAAAATAGCAACTAAGCATAATAAATATTTATAATTTGGTTCTTGTTTGTCGTCCGAACCAAGACCGTTTAAATTCAACTTATTCATCTTGAACAGTTTTAAGATTAAGAAATAAAAAAACATAATATTTTATATCAAATATTATTTTATACATAGCAATGAGTTTTTATTAGTTTATTACTCTATATCATTAAGACTAATTCTATCAAAAAAGTTTCCAATCAAGTTATAATTTTTCCTATTTTCATCAAAAATCCCTAAATTGCAAAATATCGAATGAGCCAAAAATTCGTGTATTCGTGGCTTTTATCGCCCAAATCTGGATAGACTTTTATCAACCAACCTGTGAAAGACAAAACCTATTTAAAAAAACTTCGCAATTCTTTTCTTCAAACCCAACTCGCTCAACGCCTTGATTGGATAGCCCATCATGTCAGTTTTCCAGGCTTCAAAGGCGTTCCATTAATGGATGTTCTTCGTTTTGTCTATGCCGAAATCTTGAGAGATTCCCTTCAAATTCGTTCCGCTTCTATTGCTTTCAATGTCTTTTTGTCCCTCTTTCCCTCCATTATCATCTTCTTTCAAATCATGTCGCTGGTTCCAGTCGATACCCTCAATACCACATGGTTCGATTTTTTAGAAGACATTTTGCCTCGTTCCGCCTATTACTTTGTAGTGGATACCATCGAAGAAGTCCTCAATCGCAGCAATTCACCTGGTGTCATATCCATTGGTTTTGTTTTAGCCCTCTTTTTTGCCTCCAATGGTGTAAGTTCATTGATGACTGCTTTTCGCAAACACCGTAATCTGATTGCCAAACAACGCAGTTTTATCAGCCAACGCTTCATTGCCTTTTGGCTCACCCTCCTATTAGCCTCCGTCATCATTATTACCTTAGCCAGCGTCATAGCAGGACAATACTTTATACATCTGGGCTTAGACCTTTTAGAATTATCAGGCTTTTATTTCAGCATCATCTGGATACTAAAGTGGGTTGCCACCTTCCTTTTAGTCCTCAATACTATTTCTATCATTTACTACTTTGCACCTGCTGTCAAAAACAAATGGAGTTATTTTTCGCCAGGTTCTATACTTGCCACCTTCTTATGCATTATCAGTTCTTTAGGCTTTCGTTGGTACATCAACACCTTTGGAAAGTACAGCCTATTATACGGCTACATTGGTACAGTGATGGTCTTACTCCTTTGGCTTTACGTCAATGCAATGGTTATCATTATCGGTTTTGAGATGAATTTAGGCATCGACATCAATCAAAAAAAGTTGGAGTTGATAGATGATGAGTGATTTTTTAGTTCATAGTCCACAGTCGATAGTTTTTTAGTGACAAGTGAGAGTGACTGGTGACTTTTTATAATTGTGACGAGGGGACGTTTCTCTACATTTCCTGTTTTTTGGGGGACGAAGGGACGTTTTCGGTTCTAAACTAAAAATCCTATTAATTTGAAAACTAATCCTAAAAATCCTATTCTTTTTTAGGCTAGGAGCGAAGGGTTTGTTGCTTCGTCGTAGTGGAAAGTCCCGCTATCCGTTCTCATTCGTGTGGCTATGTTTTAGGCAGCCAACGCTTCTACACGAATACCACTTCTATCGGGGCTATTGAGTGATGGTTTCAACTCCTTAGTACCAGCAATACAATACACATCTCACCTCCTCAACCCCATTCATCCTTCACAATTTACCCTTCACCACTTTTTGGCTACTTTTCATTCATCCACCACCTTTTATAAAATACTGATAAAAAGACCTTAATAAATTACAAAAATAAAAATTCATTTTTTTTGACAAGGGGGTTTTAAAAGAGAAAAAGTTGTATTATTTTTGCAGCGGAGAAATGGCAGAGTGGTCGAATGCGGTAGTCTTGAAAACTATTGTACCGTGAGGTACCGGGGGTTCGAATCCCTCTTTCTCCGC
>JAHDBB010000499.1:2192-4933 GCA_020630635.1 Chitinophagales bacterium | reverse complement strand
TCGGGGACAATATCGCTAATGTCTCCTGCTCCTGCCGTAATAATCAGGTCAAATGGTTGTTTGATGGCAGCATCTATGATATTCTGTTTATTGTAAAGAACGTGGTCTGTGTTATCAAGATGTTGTCCAATAAGATGAGAAGTGACCCCTTCTATGGGTTCTTCTCTGGCGGGGTAAATTTGCATCAACATGACTTGGTGTGCTTGTTGAAGTGCTTGGGCAAATCCTTCTGCTAAATGCATGGTACGGGTGTATAAATGTGGTTGGAAAATGACCAGCATTTGTTTGTTGGGAAACAAACTTTTGGCAGAATGAATGAGTGCTTCTAACTCCTTTGGGTGATGGGCGTAGTCGTCAATAAAGGTTAGGTTGGGGCTTTGTAAAATATATTCAAATCTTCTTTTGATCCCTTTGAAGGAAGCGAGAGCTGCTTGAATTTTGGTGGCTTCAATACCTAAAACATTGGCAACTTGTACGGCTGCAATACTGTTTTCGACATTGTGTAGACCACCAATGTTCAAAGTAAGGGGCAACGTCGCCGCCACCCCTTGTTGAGTAGTCTTTCCCATAGTGAAATCGTAATGATAACCTCCATTGTTGGTTGTAATGGATGTTGCCAGACAATCAGCTTTATCATCATTGAGGTGATAAGAAAAAGCCTTGCTGGGCATTGCTCCCTCCAGAATCGGAAGATGTATCTTATGTATTAATTGTCCATTTTTTTTGATTTTTGAGATGAAAATGTTGTAGGCTTCTACGACATGTTCATGGTCTCCATAGATTTCTAAATGATCGTCATCAATGGCTGTAACAACGGCTATATCGGGACGTAGTTGATGAAAAGATCGGTCATATTCATCCGCTTCTATTACATATACTTTATTGTTGCTGGCTATAAAATTGCTATCATAATTGGCACAGATTCCACCAATAAATGCAGTACAACCATAACCTGAATGATGGAGCAAATGGGTTAACATAGAAGTAATGGTGGTTTTGCCATGTGAACCTGCTATTGCTATGGTAAATTGGTCTTTGGTAATGTCGCCTAAAATCTTAGCTCGTTTGTGTAACTCAATATCGTTGTTTTGAAAATATTGAAACTCCAAATTGGTTTTGGGAATCGCTGGTGTATAAATGACCAAGTCAATATTTTTGGGAATTTGATTGACATCTTCTTCAAAGTGAATGTGTATGCCTTCCTCCATGAGTTGATCCGTCAAAGCGGTAGCGGTTCGGTCGTAACCATACACTTTCACTCCTAAGTGATTGAAGTAACGGGCAATGGCACTCATTCCGATGCCGCCGATACCCAACATATAAACGATATGGATGTTTTCTAAATGCACTAGCGAATTTTCAAAGTAATGATGAAGGTTAATACAGCTAATAAGATGCTGATAATCCAAAAACGGGATACTATTTTAGATTCATGATGTCCTTGTTTTTGGAAATGGTGATGTAAGGGAGCCATCTTAAAAATTCTTCTTCCCTCACCGTATTTTCGTTTGGTGTATTTGAAGTAACTGACTTGTATCATCACTGAAAGATTTTCTATGATGAAGACCCCACATAAAATGGGAATCAATGCTTCTTTGCGTATGACGATGGCGAGGGCTGCAATGATTCCGCCAATGGCCAAGCTACCTGTATCGCCCATAAATACTTGGGCAGGGTAGGCATTGTACCACAAAAATCCAATGCAAGCTCCTATAAATGCTGCTGAAAAAACGAGTAGTTCTCCAGCGCGAGGAAGGTACAAGATATTGAGGTAATCTGACACAATACTGTTACCTGAAACATAGGCAAAAATCCCCAGTGTGACGACCATAATGGCTGATACGCCTGTTGCTAATCCATCCATTCCATCGGTTAAATTGGCTCCATTGGAGATGAAAACCAGTATCAAAATAACGATGGGTAGGTAAAGTAACCAGCCCATATTGCGTCCGTTTTCGCCTAAGAACCCCAACAAAGAACCGTAGTTAAATTCGGTGTTTTTAACAAATGGAATCGTGGTAACAGGATCCCGATAATCCACCATAATACGTGTTTCTCCTTGTTGGTCAAAGGTCATAAAACGGTTGCTTTCTCGCTGAAATTGCTTGTCTAAATTGTCTGTAATGTCTTGTCTTACAACGATTTGTGGATGTAACCAAAGGGTCAGTGCAACAACGGTTCCAACAAAAAATTGTCCAATCAATTTAGAACGGGCAGCAAGTCCGCCTTTGTCTTTTTTAAAGACTTTGATATAGTCATCTACGAATCCAACTGTCCCCAATGAGATGGTCACAAAGATCATCAACTGGATGTAAATGTTGGATAAATCACCTAAGAGTAAGACGGGAATCAAGATGGCTGTTAAGATAATCAGTCCGCCCATTGTTGGGGTTCCTTGCTTTTGTTTTTCGCCAGCGAGTCCCAAGTCTCTTACCGTTTCTTTGACCTGTTGTCCTTGCAAAAACTTTATCAATTTTCCACCAAACAACCATGAGATTATCAGTGATATGATAATGGCAAGGGCTGCTCGAAAGGTCAAAAACTCGAATAAACTTGAACCTGATAAGCCAAACTCTGTTTCGAGGTATTTGAATAAGTGATAAAGCATAGTTTTTGTTTAATGTTAGGGTTTTCTTCATCCTAAAGAATGAGGTAAAGCGTTTTTTCGGTTCTTTCGTGACTTCATCCTGAAGAATGAAGTAAGGTGTTTTTTGTGCTTCATCCTGAAGAATGAAGTAAAG
>JAHDBB010000499.1:0-2092 GCA_020630635.1 Chitinophagales bacterium | reverse complement strand
GAAGTAAAGTGTTTTTCGGTTCTTTTGTGGCTTCATCCTAAAGAATGAAGTAAAGAGTAAAGTTTTTTTGTTTTTTAGGAGAGAACGGATGTTGCTTCGTCGTGTTGGGTCTCCCCGCTATCCGTTCTTATGCTAAAATTTCCTCGCTAATATACCGCAAGTCTTTTCGACTTGTGGTAGAAGCCAATGCCCTATATTTAGCATACCACTACTATCGGGTCTAGTTGGTTGAGGAATGAACGTTTATAACTTGTCAAAAAGTTCTTGTAATATTTTTTTGTCATCAAAAGGATGTTTGACCCCGTTGATTTCTTGGTATTTTTCGTGTCCTTTTCCAGCAACTAAAATGATGTCACCTGCCTGCGCTAATAAACAAGCTGTGCGAATGGCTTCTTTGCGATTGGTGATCGTGACAACTTTATATGCTTGCTCTTCGACAATCCCTTTTTCCATATCTCTCAAAATACTTTCTGGGTCTTCGCTTCTGGGATTATCAGAAGTCAAGATCACTTTATCACTATGTGTGGTAGCTACTTTTGCCATTATAGGGCGTTTTAGTGGGTCTCTATCACCACCACAGCCTACTACTGTAATGATTTGATTTTGTTTGGTTTGGACTTGTTGTAAGGCTGTTAGTATTTTTTCTAAAGCGTCGGGCGTATGGGCATAATCGACTACGCCTGTTAGCTTTTTTTGTTGTGATAGTAGGCAGTCAAAACGACCTTCTGCTGGTTGAATCTGGCTTAATGCGGTTAAAAGGATTTCTTCCTCTACCTCCAATAAATGAGCCACGCTATATACAGCTAAAAGGTTGTAAGCATTGAAATGACCCATCAGCAAACTGTGAACTTCCTTTCCACCGATATTGACCAATAAGCCGCTTGTGTTGCTTTCGATGATTCGTAAGTTGAAGTCAGCAACGGTTTGTAGGGAATAGGTGTATTGTTTTGCTTTGGTGTTTTGAAGCATGACCGTTCCTCGCTTATCGTCTATATTGGATAAGGCAAAACTTCCTTTGGGTAGTCCATCGAAGAAAGCCTTTTTGACTCGGATATATTCCGCAAAGGTTTCATGATAGTCTAGATGGTCGTGGGTAATGTTGGTGAAAATGCCTCCTGCAAAGTGTAAACCTTCTGTACGATTTTGGTCGATGGCGTGAGAACTTACTTCCATAAAACAGTGTGTACAGCCACTTTCGACCATTTTTGCTAACAATGCTTGTAACTGAATGGCGTAAGGTGTCGTAAAAGAGGCATCCTCTTCTAGTTCATCCACTATGTAACGAATGGTGGATATGAGTCCAACTTTATAGCCCAAGCTTTTGAAAAGTTGATACAATAAGGTAGTGGTGGTGGTTTTGCCATTGGTTCCTGTGACTCCACAAAGTTTGATTTTGGTGGAAGGATGGTCGTAAAAGGCCGCCGCTATTTGACCGATGGCTTTTTGAGCGTTTTCTACTTGTAGGTAAGTTACTCCTGCTTTAAGAATGTCTGGTAGGTGTTCACATACAATGACCTTTGCCCCCTTTTGAATAGCATTGGAGATGTAGTTGTGTCCATCTACTTTTTGACCTTTGAGCGCAACAAATAGGCTGTTTTCTTTGACTTGTCGAGAATCCATTTGGAGATCCTGAACAGCCAACTCTGCGTCACCCAGTAGCTGGGACACACCTTGAGAGGGTAATATGTCTTTTAGGAGTTTGATAACTTTTATTTGCTTTTATTGTAGATAATGGTACTATAGAAAATGGATTCAGTGTTTTTATAGTTTATTGATGATTCCACCCTCTTTGATTCTCCCGCTGGTGGGAGATACAGTTCGTGCTTTTTAGGGACTTCTATATAGTTTTCCTATAATACTAGTAAAGCGAAAAAATAAATATTTAATTATTTGTTTCACTTTTGAATAAGAAGAACAGAGCGAGTTTTTATAGATCAATGTAGAGATGGTAATAGTAACAATCAAAATCAAAATATTTGAAAAATTTTCTATCTATTGATTAAAAAACTATTGCTCTGGTCTTTTTTTATTTTTTTTAGTGACAAGTGACAAGTGACAAGTGACAAGTGACATTTTATTATTGTGACGAAGG
>JAHDBB010000498.1 GCA_020630635.1 Chitinophagales bacterium | reverse complement strand
GTGGTAACAGGGCTAGAGTTGAGAGGCATATCCACCAAAGTGGTAATACCACTTGCTGCTGCTGCTTTGGTTGCTGTATCAAAACCTTCCCATTCGGTGCGACCTGGTTCATTGATATGGACATGAGGATCAATCAAGCCCGCCATAATTATATAGGGTTCTTTGACTATTTCCATTGGAATATCAGATATATCCAATTTACCCATAACAATTTTTTCAATATTACCATCTTTGATACAAAGACTGGCTTCTTGAAATTGTTGGTTGATCAACACTTTAGACCCGTATAGAATGAAATCATAAGACATTGTTGGACAAATATTGTAACATTTATTTTTAAAGCATTCCGAAATTGTGCAAATTTGCAATTCTTTTTTGAAATTTAAAAATAAAAAAATTATGGGTGTAAGATTGACTTATAATACTTACGGAAAATCAGAGGTAAGAGTGGTGAAATTAATAAAGCATAAAACTTACCATGAATTTCGAGAAGTAACCGTCGAAGTTTTGTTGGAAGGTGACTTTGAAGCAGCACATGTGAAAGGGGACAATCGACAAGTTTTACCAACCGATACGGTTAAAAATACGATTTTTATCTTAGCGAAAGATCATTTGACAGATACAATTGAAGAATTTGGGATGTTTGTAGCAGACTACTTTTTGAATAAAAATGAGCAAGTTGAAAAAGTGTCTGTTGAAATTTATGAAAGTCTTTGGAATCGTATTCCTGTGGAAAAGAATAAACGGACTACTCAACATCCTCACGCTTACATGGCTGGTAGTAGTGAACTTTGGACTTGTGCGATTCAGCATACCAAAGACGAAACCGTTGTAACCAGTGGCTTAGAGGATTTGCGTATTTTAAAAACGACCAATTCAGGTTTTTCTAAGTTTTATAAAGATGATTATACCACTTTGAAAGATGCAGACGATAGAATTTTCTCGACTCGTTTGAGCAGTAATTGGACTTATGCTTCCAATAAAATTGATTTTACCAAGCATCGAGAAAATATTCGACAAGCTCTTTTGACCTCATTTGCAGATCACAAAAGTAAGTCAGTGCAACATACCTTGTATGCGATGGGCAAAGCTGCTTTGAAAGCCTCTAAACAAATCCCAGCGATTTATATTTCAATGCCAAATGTTCACAACCTTTTGGTCAATTTTGAGCCTTTTGGATTGGAAAATAACAATGAAATCTTTATTGGTACGAGCGATCCTTATGGACAAATTGAGGGAGTTATCGCTAGAGATTAATACTGACAAAATAAATTTAAAAATGAATCCTTTGATGAGTGAAATACTTGTCAAAGGATTTTTTATTATCTTGTTACAAAATCCCATAAAATGAAATTTGAAGAATATC
This sequence comes from Chitinophagales bacterium, assembly GCA_020630635.1. Taxonomy (GTDB): domain Bacteria; phylum Bacteroidota; class Bacteroidia; order Chitinophagales; family UBA2359; genus JAHDBB01. Next base: position 3,576 of record JAHDBB010000498.1, on the reverse strand, counting down.
GACAATACGACGCTTTAGGTCTTGCCACTTTGGTTAAAAACAAAGAAGTAAAAGCTACCGAATTATTAGAAATAGCCATTGCAAGAGTCGAAGAAGTCAATCCTCAACTCAATGCCATTGTTCATAAACTGTATGACTACGGAAAGCATATGCTTCAAGAAGTTCCTGAGGATTCTATTTTTCAAGGTGTACCTTTTTTAGTCAAGGATTTGGGCATACAAATAAAAGATACACCAATGAATGTTGGCAGTCGTTTTCTCAAAAAATTTGTTTCCAAAGAAGATAGTTTTGTGATCCAACAATTGCGAAAAGCAGGATTGGTTTTCTTTGGCAAGACCAATACACCAGAATTTGGTTTGACTCCCTATACTGAACCTTTATTGTATGGTCCTTGTGTCAATCCTTGGAATCTCAATCATTCATCTGGTGGTTCCAGTGGTGGTTCTGCTTCGGCAGTAGCGGGAGGAATTGTACCTATGGCAACGGCCAGCGATGGTGGAGGTTCTATTCGGATTCCAGCGTCTTGTTGTGGACTCTTTGGCTTCAAAGCGAGTCGAGGACACAGCAGCTTTCGACCTCATATTATAGAGCCTTGGGCGGGCTTTATTTCAGAAGGTTGCAATAGTCGAAGCGTTCGAGATACAGCCGCTTATTTAGATGTCATTGCAGGAAAGGACATTGGAGAATTTTATCTAACAAATCCGCCTAAACAATCTTTTATAGAAGCTCTTAATGAAGGTGTTGAATCCTTGAAAATTGGCTTTAGTGTGGAACATACTTTGGGGATGAAAGTCGATGAAGAATGCAAAAATGCTGTAAGACATACCGCCAAATTATTGGAAGATTTAGGACATCAAGTAGAAGAAGTTTCCTTGCCTTATCGACGAGAAGATTTGACAGAGATTTTTATTAAAATTGTAGCAGGTGAAACCTATGGTGATTTGGCAAGTTGGGCAAAAGTAGTAGGACGAAAGTTGAAGCGTTCAGAGATAGAACCCAATACTTGGGCGATGCGTTTATTGGGAGAAACCTTTACGGCTGGTGACTATGCTTTGGCTCGTCAAAACTTAGGAGAGTTGTGTTTTAGAATGGGACAATGGCATCAACAATACGACATTTTATTGACTCCAACATTGGCCTATGAACCTATTAAAAATGGAGCTTTACAAAACTCTAAGACAGAAGCTCGTCTGGTAGAAATGGTCAATCGTTTAAACCTCAAAGGTATGCTCAAAGCCAATTTAAAGCAGTTTGTTGACAAGGCTTTTGGTTACATTCCTTTCACTCCTTTAGCCAATATGACAGGTCAGCCCTCTATGTCTGTTCCTCTGTATTGGTCCCAAAATAACTTGCCGATTGGCAGCATGTTTACCGCTAAAATAGGAGCAGATGCGTTATTATTTCGATTGGCAAAACAGTTGGAAGAAGCCGATTCTTGGTTTGAAAAAGTTCCTGATTTAGTGACCAGTGGACTGTGACTGGTGACTTCGATTCTTACGTGAAAGTGACCATCATCTGAAATCCTATTCATCTCGAAAAATCCTATAATCTTATTCCTGTTTTTGATTAGGAGAGAACGGAAAAATGCTTCGTCGTCACAGGTCTCCCTGCTATCCGTTCTTATTCGTGTAGCCTAGTTTTAGGCAGCCAACGCTCCTACACGAATACCACTTCTATCAGGTCTAGTTGGTTAAGTTCAGTATTTCTTAGTACCAAAAAATGGGGACGGTAGTGACAATGGGACGTAGGGGGACGCTTATCTTTCAACCAAACTATTTATTGAGCAATCTTAAAAATCAAATTCGTGTATTTGTGGCGAGAAATCACAAAAGAACCGAAAACCTGCCAAAAACCAAGAAAAAAACTGAAACTATGGATCATTGACCATCGACTATGGACATCTATAACTTTTCGCCCCAAAAAATACCCAAATTCATGTTATCTTTTATCTAAAATGAGGTCAAAAGAAGTAAAGTCAGAAAATAAAAATATGAAAGCAATAAGAACACTTATTATTGGAGCAGGTCCAGCAGGCTTAGCGATGGCAGGTCGAATGAGCAAAGCAGGATTGAGTTTTGAAATCATCGAAAAAAGCCAACAAATCGCCAATGCTTGGCATCATCATTATGACCGTTTACACCTACACACCGTCAAACAATATTCCCACCTTCCTTTTTTTGAATTTTCCGAAGACGATCCTATTTATATTCCTCGCCAACGTTTTGCCGAATACTGCGAAGAATATGCCCAACACTTTGACATTCGACCTCATTTTGGAGTAGAAGTGACTTGGATCAAAAAACAGACCGATGGACAATGGCAAGTACATACAGATACCGATGATATTTACCTTGCCAAGCGAGTGATCGTTGCTACAGGAACCAATCGCATCCCCAATATACCGACTTGGAAAGGACAAGAAGATTTTAAAGGGGAGATCACCCATAGCATTGAATACAAAAATCCAACACCTTATAAGGAACAAAAAACATTGGTGGTTGGACTGGGCAATACAGGCGGAGAAGTTGCCTTAGATTTGACAGAAAAAGGTGTAGAAACTTACATCTCTGTTAGAAGTGCCGTCAATCCTGTACCCAGAGATTTGAACGGTCGTCCAGTACAAGTGACTTCTAAACAATTGGAAAAATTAGGAGGTGTGGGTGATTGGTTAGGCTCACAAGTGCGAAAAGTTTACTTTGGTGATTTATCGAAATATGGTTTGGAGACTTCCAAAGAATCACCAGCCGTTCAATTGCGAGAAAGTGGAAAAACGCCTTTGATTGATTTGGGGACCATCCAATTGATTAAAGAAGGCAAAATCAAAGTGGTCAAAGATATTGAGTCCTTTTACGACAAAGGGGTTCGTTTGGTAGATGGACAATCTTTGGAAATTGATAAGGTGATTTTGGCAACAGGTTATAAGGCGAAGGTCGAAGACTTTATCGAAAAAGGAGAGGCACTTTTGGACAAATGCAATATTCCGAGCCAACCTATCGGCGAAGGCTATCATAAAAATCTTTTCTTTTTAGGTTTTGATAACTATAAGTTGGGTGGAATCTTGGGAACGATTTTTACAGATTCAGAAACGATTTTGAAGCATATCATGCATGAAGTCTCTACTGTACCTGTTTGGCTATCCGTCTAAGGTTGCCACTATTATTGTCCCATTTTAGAATGAAAGAAAAAATGAATCGCTTCAATCGGATTGCTACCCAAGAAAAGAAGAGGCAATCCGATTGATAAAGAGAAAGGAGTCTATTAATTTAAATCAATCGGATTGCTGGCTCATACGGGAAGACCCATCCGATTGAAACGACTGACCCTTTCTTTTTTTAACGTGAATTTCGGATTAAAACAGTACTTTTTGTGAGGTGTTTTGTAAACCGTTTTCTGTGCGTTTTGACTGTTCTTTTCCTTGTCTTCGCCAGACGGGCCTTCATTTTTCAGTCGATAAAAATGTCTGGGCGACCCCGAAGTAAAATCTTGCTCAATCATACGTTCCTTTCACAAAGCCAACGCCCCGCTACCAGTAATTGAGCATCGCCAACGCTTCTTTTTCGGTTCTAATTGGATTTT
>JAHDBB010000013.1:25445-29109 GCA_020630635.1 Chitinophagales bacterium | reverse complement strand
GACAAAGAGAAGGCATCATCAATTCCCATTCCTCATTTCCCAAACTATCTATTTTAAGTACTGTAAGTTGATGTGCTCCTCCACCCATATGTTGCAATCCCCCTCCTATTAGAAATCCACCATCAGGCGTTTCTACAGCAGAAGTAGCTACTGCATTCCCTGCTCCCCAAGCAAAAGTCTTTTCCCAGATCAAGTCGCCATCTGCTCCTATCTTTAAAAGATAAAATTTTGCCCATTCGCTATTAATAAGGTCTTGGCTTGCTCCAATTATCAAATAATTTCCATCTTGGGTTGCTATCATACTCCGTAAAAAATCTTGTTTATCTGATAGTCCATAATCCTTTTTCCAAAGGATCTCTCCTTCTTGACTAGCTTTCACTATTCTAATATTACTTAGAGAATTACTAGCTGTATAATAGCTATAAGTATAAACAATTTCTCCTGAATCTGTAAGAAGGGCATCTGCACTTGTAAAATATCCTATTTGCATTTCACCTTCATTTACAGGAGTCTGATACTGAATCTTTCCAAGTGAATCTAACAATGCTATTACTTCCACAATGGAACTACCATCAGAGAATCCTCCAAAAGCCCAATAATGATTATCTTGATTTACAATATTGTTAAAGACATAAATACTATCAACATCATTTCCAAAGACCTTATTAAAATAAGTATAAGTCTGTCCTTGACTCCAAAACGAACAGAAGAAACAAAAGCAAAATAAAAAGTATTTCATGTTTAGTGGTTAAATTGATTACTTAAAACGCTCTTCCAAAAATGCATTTTCTTTAGTGACTCGCTCATAAAAGCCTTCCGCTCTTTTAATGGTAGTTTTGAGACTATTTTTTAATTTAGGATCTTCAACCTTAATAGCTTTAAACCCATCAAGTACATTTTGAACATTCTGCTGAATATCCTTCATGGTTTTCTTACAAAAATCTGGTGTCCATTTTTTTCCTACAAACTTTTTGTTTTTTGCAGTAATGTATTCATTAAACAGATTGGTGTTCTCACGCATAATCTTTGACAGGTCATTATATTTAGCCACTTCTCCTCTTGTTTTCATCACCTCTACATTTTTCTTCTTCACTTCTATTCTTTTCTTCATCAATTCTACCCGATGCGCCACCAATTTATTATATTTTTTATCCTGATTAAATTCATCAATCCTTTGCAAAGTTCCTTCTGTTTGCAAATCTGTCGATAAATGCTTTTGAATTTGTGCTTCAAAATCGTAAGATTCTTCATACTGTGAAGTCAGATCATCTTTATCAAATTGAGCAAAAGAAATCGGTTGTTCTAACAACTGCCACATAGGATCAAAGGGAATATGTGTTTTGATCATTTCTTTGGGAGCCACATCCAACCATTGAGGCTTATATTTTTTCACATACTTTTTTCCATTACGCACTCCACCTGCTCCCCAAGTAGCATCATAAAGCCGCCATTTGCCTCTAAACTTCACAGCATTCCAAGCGTGTCCAAACTCAGTATCAACTCCTACACCTTCTCTTTTAATATAACCTGTCACCACAAAGGACTCATATCCCAATTGGGAGACAATGGCATCAAATAATTCGGAATAATGTTGGCACACTCCTTTTTTAGATTTCAATACATCTTTAATACGCTGGTCTGGCGACTCTGCCATTTTGGGATCTGCTTGTTTTGTTACTTTCCTCAACAATTTAACATCATAATCAATATTATCCGTAATCCAATCAAAAACAGACTTAATGGTATCTTCTTGGAAGTCGATTTTTTTAATGGTCTTTTCAATCAATGGATTTTGCCCAAAACTCCAACAAGAGCAAAACAACAATAAGATCATTAGCTTTTTCATAAAATTTGTTTGAATGAGGTAAAAGAAATTATATTTGAGTCCATAGTTAATCAGTCGATAGTCCAATAGTACCGTTCAAGTTGTGATTCTTTTTTAGGAGCGAAGGGTTTGGTGCTTCGTCGCAAAGGCAAGTCCCGCTATCCGTTCTCATTCGTGTGGCTATGTTTTCCTAAGCCAACGCTGCTACACGAATACCACTTCTATCGGGGCTAGTGGTTAAGGACACAACTATAACAAAGGGAACGAAAGTGACGATGTGACGTAAGGGGACGATATTTTGTCAACTAATCAATTTGTTGTTGAGAAAAAATAAAATCGTCCCATCGTCCCAAAACCAAGAAGAGAACCGAAACGTCCCATCGTCCCAAAAATCACGAAATGAGCAAAAATTGTCACCTGTCACCAAAAATACCCAACTTCAATCAAGTTTCAAAACATATAAAAAAATTAATATCTTTTTTATCCCAGTATAAATTATATTCGCATATCTTATACTCAAAACCCAAACTGGAAATCACCAGTCACTTGTCACTTGTCACTTGTCACTAAAAAATACAATTAATATGAAAAAAGTCAATATAACTGCCAATGGTCTCACTTTTGATTGTTGGATACAAGGAGAAGAAAACACCCAAATTCCGATGTTATTTTTACATGGTTGGCCCGAAACGGGTATTATGTGGGAAAAAGTCTTAGATGCCTTTGCCAAAGAAGGACATTATTGTGTTGCTCCCTATATGAGAGGTTTTAGTCCATCAGCTCGCCCCAAAAAGAAAAAAAACTACCATATAGATCATCTAACACAAGATATTTATGAAATAGCCCAAACTTTGCAATGGGAAAAGTTTCATTTAGTGGGACATGACTGGGGTGCGATCATTGCATGGGTTTTTGCTGCCCGACATCCCGAAAAGCTACATACTTTGACCGCTATTTCTTGTCCACATCCACAAGCCTTTGGATTAGCCATAGAAAATGATCCCGAACAACAGGAAATGAGTGATTATGCCAGAAAATTCCAAATACCGATTTTACCAGAGTGGATTTTGCGTCGAAATGACTTCGCTATCCTCAAAGAAATCTGGAAAGACTCGCCCAAAGAACATATAGACGATTATCTCAATATTTTTGGAGGCAAAAATGCCTTGACTTCTACACTTCACTACTATCGAGCAAATTTTAAAGAGCTAAAAAAGAACGTTATAGATTTAAATGCAATAGATACTCCAAGTTTGATGATTTGGGGTAAAAATGACCAGGCAATTGGAAGATTTGGGATAGAAAATACAGAAAAATATGTCAACTCATTTTACCAACTCAAAATCTTGGATGGTGGACATTTTTTGATCGCAGAGATGCCTTCGACCATCATCGAATTAACAAAAAAACATATTCAAAAAAATCACCAATAAAACAGCGGAAAATTTTGTCAAAATCGACTTTCAAAAAAAATTCCAGCCCTCCTCAATTTTTCTTCCTTCAAAATTTTTGAAAAGATTTTAAAAACTTGGAGAGATTTTGAAAAAGTTGAATGAAGTTTTCTTTTCAAAAATTTTCATTTCTGATTTTTGATTTTGTTCTCTCCAGATAAAAAAAATCACACAAACACATATATTTTTGTTTGTGCAAAATTAAAGCATTTAATGTTTTATAATCACAAAAATAATAAAATCAAAATAATCAAAAAATCAAGTAAAAACACCTTTTCCTTATACACATACCAAAAACTATTTTTGATGGAAATATGGCTAAATTTGGGGCTTTAGAATGAATTTGAGGCTCTGGAGTGGTGTAATTAGATGGTAATGAGCAAAAAAC
>JAHDBB010000013.1:20712-25345 GCA_020630635.1 Chitinophagales bacterium | reverse complement strand
TATAAATAAAAAACGAGAAACCTCATCGAATGAGATTTCTCGTTTTGCAAAAATGGAAAAAAGTAACTCGGAATTAGAAAACCACAATTTTGTGTAAAATGCGGCTTTGAGTCCCTTCGATTGAAACAAAGTAAACCCCTGTCTCAAAATCTAGCAACTTCACATTCATTTTTCCTTGTTGGTTTACAACTTTTTCAAAAGAAACATTTTGACCTATGGCGTTATAAACAAAAACACCAAATTCTTCATCAAATTGACCAACTTCCAACATAAATTCTCCTCTATTGGGATTGGGATAGATTTTGACTTGTTCATTGGACAATTCATCCAAATTGGTGTCAATCGTTTCTGCTTCGATGGTCAAATCAACTGAATAAGTACAACCATTAGCGTCTGTCAAGTCAAAAGTGTAGGTTCCTGCTGGATAATCTTCTAAAGTAATAATTCCGTCTTCTGAAGACTCCTCTCCTGCTTCATTGAAGTCATAAGTATAAGGAAATGTGCCTCCACTAACAATTATATCAATACTTCCATCACTAGTCAACTGTGTACTTGCATTTTGGATACTAACTGCGGCATCTAAGACTGGCACATCCATCAAATCTGCTTCTAAGATAAAGTTGCAACCATTGGCATCTAATAATTCGATGGAATAAGTATCTGCTGCTAAATTTTCAAATAAGAAGGTGGTTTCTTCTGTTCCTTCTGAAGTTTCTCCATTCCATATATATTGATAGGGCGGAGTTCCGCCTACTATATTTAATTGTACACTTCCTGTTTCTCCTGCACATTGGATAGGCTGTAAACTAGTATTTCCTTGTAAAAAGGTTTCTACTTGATCTACCACTAGAGCCACCATTGTATTACATTCATTGGCATCTCTAAAATCTATTTCATATAGTCCAGCCTCTAAACCATCAAAGGTAAAGGTTGTTTCATTAGTAGGTTCTGAAGTTTCCCCTGTCCAACTTATATAATAGTAAGGAGCTGTTCCTCCTGATACGGTAACCGTAATGCTTCCTGTTTCTCCCTCACAACTGATATTTTGGATCTCTGTAACTTTGTCAAATACTTCGGGCTCTACTATATTAATAGTACCACTTTCTATATTACAACCATTGGCATCTTCAATATTATAGCCATAATTCCCTGATTCTAAGCCAATTAGACTAGCTTCTGATTCAAAAACATATTCATCTGTACCATTTAAGGTTAATAAATAAGGAGGTGCTCCTCCTGTAATAGTCCAATTAGCTGTTCCATCTCCCAAACCATTACAGGAAATATTATTTACACTAGATGCCTCTATAATGGTGGCATTAGGTTCTTCAATGACAAACTCTAAAACGTCAGTACATCCTACTGGTGAAACGACTTCTACTGTATAAGTACCTCCTGAAAGTCCTTCTACCGAAGGAGTTGTTGCTCCTGTGGACCATAGATAAGATATATAAGTTGTACTATCATTAATATCTACCACATTGGCTGTACCTAAGTTTTCTCCACTACATATATTATGTGTCACCTCTAAAAGTGGTGGTGGTGGGTCTTCTACGGTCACTCTCTTGACCATTACACAGCCATCTTCATGGATAATCGTTAAATAATGGTCTCCAGCAGGCAATTCAAATGCATGTTTTGTGGTATCTCCATTGCTCCAAGTATAAACACAATCATTGAACATACAAGGACATCCATTGCTATCAACTTGTGCTTCTCCATCTGTTCCACCTATACAAGTAGGTGAAATAGCGTTAGATACGGGATTCCAGAGGGATTGAAAACAAGTTCCTTTTGGATTGTCATAAAAACCGTCTCCATCACTGCCCATATAAGCTCCCCAAGCAACTGCATTAGAATCAACTGCCTCTAATGTATGACGTTTAAACATAATCCCATCCTCCGAAATAAAGGAAGTTTCATCAGCATTGTGAACATAAAAAAGGTCTAATAAGCCATCTTCATCGGCTTTTCCAATCCAAGGAGTTGACGCTATATTGGTTCCTCCAACAGGTCCTCCCAAAAGGCTGGTTTCGGTATTACTGACAAAATTGCAGGCAAGGATGTCATGATAAAAAGTCCCTCCTTCTACGACATTGATCATCATAATGGCTTCGTCTATGCCATCACTATCCATATCATAAATAACTGGTGAAGAATATTGAATAGAACCTAAGGTATTTTCATATTGTAGTTCCCCTGTTGCTCCATCAATGACCAATTGAACAGCATTGCTGTAAGTTGGTGCGACTCCTATTAGGAAAGAGGTAAAGACATCTGGAACATCATCTTCGTTGAACAATCCAATCGCTGGTGATGCATTGGTTTCAGCTCCTTCTACGGTATAATCCCACAATACTTCATTGGTCCAACCGTCTGTCGCAATGATGTGTCCATCATAGGTATTGGTGATGAGTTCTGGGATATTGTCTCCTGTCAAGTCGGCTAGGCTTGGAGGGGCGATAAAGCCCTTATTAGGGCGGTTTAAGAGGGTGGTTGCTCCACTAAGGTCTCCTGCCATCAAATGGGCTAAGGATGCTCTAAAAAGGCTTCCACCTATAGCTTCCCCTCCTGTCCCAAAGATGACATCTAATTTTCCATCTCTAAAGAAATCATAAACCAAAGGTGACATATATGTTTCTTTTCCATCAGGCATTTCTGCACTTGCCAAAAGTTCTCCATCCACAGGATCAATCACCATCAGTTTTCCAGCAGGACGATCTGTCTCCCAAGAAGGTAAACGTCGGTCTCCTCCATTGCTCACCAACAAATCAGGTAATCCATTATCGTTTTGGTCTGGAATCCATTGGGCAGTGTAGAAGTTATATAAGCCTACTTCTGAAGCATCTTCTCCATTTCCACTGCCTTCAAAAAACTGCCAAATTGTCACTCCTGTTGCCCCATTGATACAGAGTAAAAATCCATTTCGTCCCCCAATAAAGACTTCTGGTATTCCATCTCCTGTTACATCTAAAAAGATGGGACTTGCAAAAATTTGGTCCATTCCTTCTACTTGCCAAAGAAAATCTCCTGTAGCTCCATCTATTGCCATGACCATGTGGTCACTATGGTACTGGATGATGTTGCCTTCTCCATCATAGTTGGACTCAATGCCCCCTCCTATCACAAAGTCTTTGACTCCATCATTATTGAGGTCAGCGGCTCTGGCAGAAGAAAAACAACTGGTGGGTCCTGTTGCTTGCTCCCACATCATTTCGGCTGAAAGTGATAAATTCATCAGCATTAGGATACAAGCAATGGACAAAAAGTAATTTTTCATCATATTTGTATATATTTTAAGTGAAATTTAATTATGATTGTATGCAAGATTTCTTGCTTTTATTACAACAAAAATATAAAAAGAATTGTTGGTTTGCGAATGCTTATTGGGTAATGGATAACGGTTTGAGATATAAAAAATGTTAAAACTCTTGTCTTTGTCCCTAAACTTCTGGTACTAAGAAGTACTTTCCCCAACCACCTAGACCTGATAGTAGTGGTATTCGTGTAGAAGCGTTGGCTTAAGAAAACTTAGCCACACGAATAAGAACGGATAGCAGGGAGACCCATTGCGATGAAAGTGTAACAACCGTTCTCTTCTAAAAGCTTCTTTGCACAAATAGCTAAAAAATCACATAAAAAAAATCAAGAACATCTTATGAAAAGTATTCCTTTGTTTTTAAAAATCATCATTGCCGTTGTGGTGTGTTTTGGCATTGGTAGCTTGTCTGGAATTGCTACTTCTAATGGACTTTCTGAGTGGTATGCAACCATTCGGAAGCCCTCGTTTAATCCTCCCAATTGGCTTTTTGCCCCTGTTTGGACGGTGCTTTATACAATGATGGGCGTTGCTGCTGCTTTAGTTTGGCATAAAGGGTTGGAAACACAAGGCGTAAAAGTTGCTTTAATTGTGTTTGCTATTCAATTGATTTTGAATGCATTGTGGTCTATCTTGTTTTTTGGCATGCAAAATCCAGCTCTCGCCTTTTTTGAGATTTTAGTGCTTTGGTTTTCTATCTTGGTTTGTATTTTTTCTTTTATGAAAGTCCATAAAACGGCAGGATATTTGCTCATTCCTTATATCTTGTGGGTCTCCTTTGCTGCCTTTTTGAATTTCACTATTTGGCAGTTGAACTAATGATTAATTATGAATGATAAATGGCTGTTTATATTTGCTTTGGGTCTATGGAGCATTTTAGTACTTGCTTCTTGCCGTTTTATCTTTTCGGAAGAGCAAAAGGGCAATGGTTTGAGTAAGGAGGTCTTACAATATTTGAAATATCAAGATTATCGAGGTTTGCGAGATTTGATGCCCAGCTATGAAGAAGCAAGAGATTTGGTGATTGATTTGGAACTGGAACCGACGGCAGCAGATGCTATCTTACAATCTATCCAAGAAAATAAAATGTATGCCAGCACCTTTTTTAGCAAAACGATCAATAAGCTTCATCAAGAACATGGAAAAGCCATCAATGATTTAACTTTTGAACGTTTTGAGCTAATTGAAGATGAAAAAAATACCCTCTCTCAAAAAATGGTGATCTATACGCAAAACAAAAGCTGCGAGATTGAATTGATGATTTTGCCTTTGAAATATCGGTTTGCTTTAGTTGATATGACCTTTGGGGGATGT
>JAHDBB010000013.1:0-20612 GCA_020630635.1 Chitinophagales bacterium | reverse complement strand
GATTTTGCCTTTGAAATATCGGTTTGCTTTAGTTGATATGACCTTTGGGGGATGTCAATGATTTGGGTGACGAGTGGATAGTGACGGGTGACTGTGGTTCGCTTCGTGAGTTTAAACTAATAAAAAAATGTGAAATAATCACTCATCACCAGCCACTCTTCACTATTCCCCCTGCTTTTTGCGCTTTTCTGTGGGGGTGATTCCAAAGCCATAAGTAATTTGTTCTCTAAAACTTTGTGGAAACTCCTCTACTCCTGGAAAGCCTAACTTAATATCACGTCCATTGTAGGGGATATAGTTGGTTTTGAATAAGTAGTCCCAGATACTTAGCGAAAGGGCAAAATTGACCCCGTAACGACGTTCTGACGGCAAATCGTGGGCGTGATGCCAGATGTGCATTTCTGGGCTATTGAAAAGATATTTCATAAATGGACCCAAAACAACTGAACAAAGGGCGGTAATCGCCATTACAACTCCCATACTTTGAAGGATAGAAAGGGTTTCCATCTCGGAAATTACCAATAAACCTATTAAAAAACCCAACACTCCGCCTGTTACTTGTCCTCTTACCGAAAGATTGGAATGGTTGTAATGTCCGATGGCTAAGGAAAAGATATGAATCACAAAGAAGTCGTACAAGCCGATGCCCATCAAAGCCAGTGGGATATACTCCAAAGAGCGATAGACCACATTCTCCATCCAATGATACCGCAAATGTCCTGCAAAGCCCATTTCTTCGATGGAATGATGAACTTTGTGAAATTCCCACAAAAATTCTACTCGATGCAAGAGTCGGTGTACCCACCATTGTACAAAATCTCGGAAAATAAAGCCAATAACCAATATTCCCCAATGGGGCAAATGTTGTAAGGGATTGGAGGCTTGTAGATCAAAACTGGTCAACCCTAATATAGCATCATTAAAAAGATGTACAACGACGTTGGAGGCTGCATTGTAGATGATGAGGGAAAATAAGAAGAAATTGAAGAACATATAGAAAAAATCCAACCAAAAGTCTTTGCGGAATCGAGCTTGGTCTTTTCGCCAAGGACGCAGCCATTCCAATGCCATAAAAAACAAGGAGACCAAGATCAACCAGTAGAAATAGTTTTTCCACAGGGGTTTGTAATCGTATTGAAAGGTGATTTCGCTCCAAAGAAATTGGGCATATCCCCACCACCCTTCTAAAAAGACTTGTACTAGATTTTCCATACTTCCAAATATACGGGCTATTATAATTTTATGCTATATTTTAATTTTTTTTGTGGCAAAATGTCTGCTATCTTGTCAAAAATAAGGACAAGTGGCTATTGAATGGTGAGTTTGTGGTTCTTTTGCAACTTTACAACTAAAACAGAGGGCAATGCTATTTTGTTTTTAGAAGCGAAAGGGATTTTATAATGATGAATTGTCAATGATCAATTATTAATTCAGTTCATTGATTGCATGATTTTTCTTTTTTGGAGCGAAAGGTTAGTGCGTTGTTGCTTTAGAAAGTCCTGCTATTCGTTCTTATCACCAAGCCACCCAAACCATTTTGCCAACGCAAATTGGTGATACCACTGCTATCAGGGCTAGGTGGTTGTGGTCTGCACCTATAGTGACTGAACCGCTTTAGTGAAGCAACAAAAATAAGTTATTCCATTTGACATTGATATTTTCCGATTTTTTTCATTAAAAATGCTCGCCGTAGCCCTGCTATGACTGCGCTTTTTACTTCAAAAATCTAAAAATCTCTTAGTCAAATTTTGGAATACTTTATTTCCGCTACTTCATTTTGAATTTCAAGATTAAAATTTAATTCTTCTATGGATTTTGTTGTTAATTTTATTACCTCCTTTGGATGGGCATTTGTAACATTGGTTGCCTTCATCCTCATTTATTTTGCTGTTCAATACCTGCTTAACCGACAAGTGCGGGGTAATTCTGACTGGATTTTGATTCGTCAGGTTATCCTATTCAGCATCATATTGACAGCGATCATTGCCGTCATATTGGCATTACCGATGTCCACCGATATGCGTGGCAATATTACCAGCTTGATTAGCTATGTGATTTCGGCAGTTATTGCGTTAAGTTCTGCCACCTTTATCGGAAATATGCTGGCAGGGATCCTACTTCGAGCCATTAACAACTACAAATCTGGTGATTTTATTGAGGTAAATGATATCTATGGAAGGGTTTCTGAACGAGGCTTGTTTCACACCGAGTTACAAACAGTCGATAGAAATCTGATTACCCTTCCCAATTTATTTTTAGCAACCAATCCTGTGAAGGTAACACGTTCTTCTGGTACGTTTATTTCGGCAGAAGTGTCTTTGGGATATGACGTACCAAGATTACAAGTCGAAGAATGTTTGATTAAAGCAGCAAAAAAGGCTGGATTGAAAGAGCCTTTTGTCCATGTGACGAGCTTAGGAGACTTTTCAGTTGTTTACAAGATTCATGGCTTACAAGCAGACATCAAGCGTGTCTTGAGCGCCCAATCTCGCCTCCACGAAATGGTTTTGGATATTTTACATGAAGAAGATATTGAGATTATGTCGCCAAAATTTGTGAATCAACGCCAAATTGGGGATACGATCTTTATTCCGAAGAAAATGAAGGCGAAAAAGGTAGCAGTTCCTACCGACAGTCCTGAAGATCTGATTTTTGATAAGGCAGAACAGGCTGAAAATATTGAGAAAAGAAGACAGCGTTTGGAGGATATTCAGCCTAAGATTAAGGAATTAAAGGAGCAATTAGAAAAGGCTGTTACGGATGAGGAAAAACAAACCATTCAAGAAAAAATCCAAAAGTTAGAGGATATCAAGACGAAAATGGCGCAGAATATTGTGGAAGAAGAAGGGAAATTGGATAGTGAGACGTAGTTTTTGAAATGGTGAATTATGAATGGATGAATGCTCAATGAGTTTTTAATAAACTCCTTCAATCAGATGCGTCTTCTCGTAAAGAAGAGGTAATCCGATTGAAGGAGTTTGTTTTTTAAAATCCGTAAAGTTTTTTCATTTTATCGAAAATAGCGGTGTTTTCATAGATGCCTTTGAAGTCTTTGGCTCCTGGTCCTAAGGCAAATACAGGAACCATTGTAGCTGTATGATAATCCGTCGTCCAACCTGGTTCTATTTTTTGATTCATCATAGACTTGGGATTGATAGCCAATCCACCTGTTTCGTGATCGGCTGTGATGATCAACAGGGTTTCTTTGTCTTTCTCCACAAAATCAATGACTTCTCCCACAATATCATCAAATTCTTTCATTTCGGACACTACATAGTCAATATTATTGGCATGTCCTCCCCAGTCAATTTGTGAACCTTCTATCATTAGGAAAAAGCCTTTTTCATTTTCTTTGTTTAAGAACTCAATAGAACGATTAGCCGCTTTTTTTAGGTATTTTCTTCCTTGACTAAAGGGTTTGGGCTGGACACTGGCGGTAAATACGGCCACTTTTTCAGAGGTAAAGTCCATATTTTGCCATTTTTGGGTCGAATCAATGACTTGATAACCTGATTTTCTTAAAGAATCCAAGAGATTTCGTTTATCTACTCGCTCATCAAAGTGTTTTTGTCCGCCTCCAATCATTATATCAACAGGTGTATTGAGCATACTTTCGGTAATTTCTTCGTATTTGTGGCGAGAATCTACGTGAGCCGCAAAGGAAGCTGGTGTGGCATGTTGAATTACACAAGCGGCTACTAATCCTGTTTTCATTCCATTGTCTTCGGCGAGTTCTAAGATGGTTTTAACGGGTTTTTTTTGGACATCTACTCCAATCGCTCCATTGTAGGTTTTAATTCCACAGGCAAAAGCGGTGGCTCCTGCTGCTGAATCGGTTACTAAATTGTCGGCAGCGTGGGTTTTACTCAATCCAATGTACGCCATTCGCTCTAAATTGAGCTTATTTTTGTTCATATACATTCCTGCAGTGATTTGGGGCAATCCCATTCCATCTCCTACCATCAGGATAATATTTTTGGGTTTTTCAGCGTATCCTTCCTTTTTTTGGACGGTTTTGGGTTGTGGATCGGTGTCTGTGTCGGGTTGACAGGCAATAAAGGTAAAAACTAATAAAACTAATATGGATTGAATGATTTTCTTCATTTGATTTTGGTTTTTTATTTGATGTTGGGACGAAAGGGACGTTAAAAAATGGGACGAAGGGACGTTTCGGTTCATTTCGTGGTTTGGGGACGATGGGATGCTTTATTTTTTATCAAAGACAAAATTAATTCGATGTGTTAAAGTTAACATTTCTTTACGTTCCGTCGTCCCAACATGTAAAAAATGAACAGTTCGTCCCTTTAAATATAAACGTTGTGTCCTCAATGAACTAGCCCCGATAGTAGTGGTATCGCTGTTTGAGCCAAGCCCACAAGTCGAAAAGACTTGCGGTAGAGCCAAGCACAGCGATAAGAACGGATAGCGGGACTTTCGGTAACGACGAAGCAACCAACCTTTCGCTCCTAATTATAACAACAACTTAAATTGATTGCCTGGTAAAATCTTGATGAGTCCTTTGAGTTCTAAGGTCAAAAGGACCGCAGCCGTTTCACTGTATCCTAAAGGTGATTGGCTATTTAATTCATCTTTGTGTAACGTATTTGATTCTTTGAATAAGTTAGTTATCTTCGTTTCTTGTGGACTCAGCTCGACAAAAAGTGTTTGTTGCTGATTTTTAGGTCGTTTTGAACGATTCCAACCCAAATGATGGGCAATATCTTCGGCTGATTCGACCAAAGTGGCAATATTTTTTTTGATGAGTGTATTGCAGCCTTTGCCGTATTCATCCCCTACCCTTGCAGGAATCGCCAAAATCTCTCGATGATAGGCATGACCTTGACGAGCTGTTATCATAGAACCGCCCTTTTCGGCAGTCTGAACTACCAAAATAGCATCACTTAAACCTGCGACAATGCGGTTGCGACTCGGAAAATTGCCTCTATCCACTTTGGTGTAACTTTTAAATTCGCTTAAAATGCCTCCTTGTTCCATCATTTGGAGCGCAAAACCTGTATGTTGAGCTGGATAAACAGCATCTAATCCCTGACCCAATACGCCAACCGTCTCTAAACCTGTGTGAAGGGCTGCTTTGTGTGCTGCAATATCAATGCCATACGCTAAACCACTCACAATTAATGGTTGATATTGGGCTAAATCCTTCACAATTTGATGGGTTAGGTCTTTTCCATAGTCGGTTGCATTGCGTGTACCAATAATCGCAAGGGTTTTGGATTGATTGAAGTCGGTTTTGCCTCTAAAGAAAAAAAGAATGGGCGCATCTTTGCAGTCCTTGAGTCGCTTAGGAAAGTTGGGTTCCGTGTAAAAGTAAATTTGAATATCGTTTTCTTGTATAAATTGCCACTCTAATTCTGCAGCCTGAAACATTTTTTTGCTTACAATGTCATTGGCTATGTTTTCGGTAATTCTTGGAATTTTACATAAGGCTTTTTTGGAGGTATTGAATATCTCTTCAATACTTCCACAATGGTCTATGAGCGTGCGAGCTGTTGTCCCTCCTACTTGGGGAGTCATAGTGAGTGCCATTCGTAAAATCCACTTATTTGATGCTGCTTCTTCCAAAAAATGCCTTTTTTGTGGGCAAAAGTACAGTTTTTTGATGACAAATTTGTGGTTCAGTTATCGGTTTTTGGGACATTTTTAAGTCCATAGTCAATGATCGATTGTCCATAATGTGGTTTTGTTCTTGATTGGAAAACATTTAAAACAACACAACCTTTACTTTTGGGCGATCATCATTAAGTTGCCATCAAGGTCAAGGAGTTGAGAATTTTGAAATGTCGTAGAAAAGACTTGATTGTAGTAGTTTTGAGGACTTTGTACTAAATTTTGGTCATTTGCCAGATGGTTAAACAATAATATTCCTTCCTTTTGTAATATTTTTTTTATTTTTCTTAAAAAAATCGGTTCTTTGAAAGAAATAGGCAAGTGATGGTCTATAAAAATGTCGATGGTGATAAGATCAAAGGTGTTTTCTGTATCAAAAGCCATCACAAATTCCCAAGCATCTGCTTCTACCATACTGATTTTGTTTTTTATGGAGACAGGCAAATACTTTTGAGCAAGCTGTATGACGACTTTATCTATCTCAACAGCCGTATAATGGGCGTTTTGATGAAAGTTTTCCTCCAACATGTGGGGAATACTGCCTAATCCTAGTCCTAGCACTAAGACATTTTTGATCGTTTTTTGGGGTAAATTGAGGTGTTGGAAACTCTGGTAAAACGCCCTATAGAGGTCCTCATAAGAATACGTAGCATTGGCAGTATCTAAACGTAGTCGTCCCCTACTCAAAGATACACTCAATTCTTTGTTATAGTCGCTGCTGGTTTTTTCTAAAACGATGTCCCATAGGTGACTTAGGTAGTATTGATATTTTTTTGGCATTTAATTTGTGATTTTTCTTAATAGAATGTGCCAAGAAAGGAACCTATTCCTAACAATTCTATTTTCTATCCTCCTTTTTCCAGATTATTAAGAACTCTTTGATTTTGGGTGCATCCCAGATTGTTGCATTAGTAATTTTGTTGATTGTTATTTGACCATTTTTAGAACCGTTTTCTGTGTGTTTTGACTGTTTGCTTCCTTGTCTTCGCCAGACAGGCCTTCCTTTTTCAGTCGAAAAAAAGGAAGCAAAATTCTCGCTAAATTTAATGTTCCTAGCACAAAGCCACCGCCCCGCTACCGAAATTTAGCAAGCCAACGCTTCTTTTTCGGTTCTAATTTGATCTATATATTGCTATTTTTTATATGCGAAACTTTGGGATGAACCCTTGATTTTTGATTTTGGTGTTCATAGATATTAGTGACATTTTTTCTATGAACTATTTGACAATTACAGCTTTACTAGCTAATATAGTCAAAGAATGAAAAACATTTATAAACTTCTAATCAATTCACATGAAATTCTATTTGGGCTTTCTATTGTGTTTACTGTCCTTTTTTCAAGTATATGGACAAGTCAAACCTATTTCTTTCCTAGACATTGAACTAAAATTACCGGATACTTCTGAAGAGTGTGAATATTTTTTAAATGCAGATGTACATCTAAAGGTCTTTTTGGAAGGAGCTTATGATGCTTCAATGGGTGAAATGAAAACCCATTTAAACAATTTGGGGCTTTTGCCTTTGGAACAACCTTATAATACAGCTCCCTACCATTATTATGGTCAAGAAGCAGTTAGTGAATTTCCTGAAGAGGCAGTGGACTGGGTTTTAGTGGAAGCTCGTCGGGAAACTCCCCAACACGAGGATATGGTCAAGATACAAGCAGGTATTTTGCTCAAAAATGGCAATATCGTCAGTCCAGATGGGACTCCTTTGATGTTTAGACTCGAAAAATTGGCTCAATATCACTTTTGTATTCGTCATCGCAATCACCTAGATATTGTCAGTAGTGAAATGTTGGTGGTTGAAAATGATATGTTCTTTGATTTTTCAAGCGATATTGGTCAAGTCATGGGCTTTAATCAACTAACAGAGCTATCTGATGGCACTATGGCTATGTTTACGGGCGATATTACGCAAGAAGGGATCATTCAACTCACCGATTTTGATGCTTGGAAAGTCAATCCTGCACAGGTCAATGTATATAGTGCGGCTGATATTACCCTAGATGGTGTGGTTCAGGTAACAGATTTTGATGCTTGGTTGCCCAATAAAGCCAAAGTAGGCTTTGAAGAGATTCGGTTTTAGTTTTTTTAGGTGACAAGTGATAGTGACTGGTGACTTTTTACAATAGTGTAACGAAGGGACGTTGCTCTTCTGTTCCTGTTTTTTTAGGAACGAAAAGGGTGTTTCTATTCAATATTTGAAATCCTACTAATCATAAAATAATCTTAATAATCTTAATAATCCTATTCATCTTTTAGGTGTTATTCTTTGACGAATAGATAGAAAATGAAACTTGTTCAAAATGATTGAGTGAGAACGATTGAACTTTTGAAGAATGTTTCATTTTCTCTAAGCATCTATTTGGACAAAGAATCTTTTAGAGAAGAGAAGGGTTATTACTCTTTCATCGCAATAGGTCTCCCTGCTATCCGTTCCTATCACCAAGCTACCCGAACCCTTTTGCCAACACATGTTGGTGATACCACTTCTATCAGGTCTAGATCGTTAAGGACAGTACTTCTTAGTTCCAGCTCTATAAGTTCCAAACAAAATTCCCTATTTATAACTCCTTCCCTTCTCCATTTTTAGACATTAAACTATGTTTTTAGAAGTAATTATCAAAAAATAGCAGCTTTAATTTTCAAAGTTCTTTAGTATTTACGCAAAAAACCTTATTTTTGTACCATTGTTTAACCAAAGTAAATTTACATGGAAGAAATAATAAGTGCATTAAATAAGGTATTTGATAGCAGAGTAAGATTGTGTATTATGTCTATCTTGATGGCAAATGAACGAGTAGATTATAATACCTTTAAAAAGACCCTTTCTTTGACAGATGGAAATTTAGCAAGCCACATGAAAGCCCTCGAAAGACATGAATATATAGAGGTACACAAAAAGTTTATAGGTCGAAAACCCAATACCACTTATACTTTGAGTAATAAAGGTAGAAGCGACTTTTTGGCG
Organism: Chitinophagales bacterium; assembly: GCA_020630635.1. GTDB lineage: Bacteria > Bacteroidota > Bacteroidia > Chitinophagales > UBA2359 > JAHDBB01. Next base: position 12,011 of record JAHDBB010000013.1, on the reverse strand, counting down.
CACATCCAAATATTACAAAGGCTGGTCGATCTTAACCAATCCAATAGCAGTAAACTATCTTCTGACATTCCTCCCGCAAGTGTATAGAACTAAAATCGAAGAGAAATAATTTAATAGCTCCGAATAGATAAACAAGCATATCTATTCGGAGTTTTATTTTTAAAATAAGACCTTCCATTATATACCTTACCTACCTTTGGAATGCCTGAATGTTTTAAGCATTAAAAAGATTTCGTGTTAAAATCATAAACGCATTTAGTGTCATATTTTAAGGAAAAAATCATATATAAAACACTCCATTTTTACGTTATTCCTACCTATTTTCATATCCAAATAAGCAATTTTCTCCACAAAAAACGCTCATATAAAACTTCACAATAAATTAAGACAAAATAAAATTTATTAATACCTCAAAAACAAACACTTAAACTTATTGATTATCAATATTTAACTAAAAATATATTTTCCCCTATATAAATTTTACATGCCTCAAAAAAATTGTTTAGTTTTACATCGTCGTACAGAGTACATATGCTCTATATCAACCTCCAAAATCAATACTTTTTAGTACTTATTTTAAGGAAAGAACAACTAAACCAGACATTAAAAACTGTGCAATTTTGTTTCCCATATATAGTTATATTTTGGGCATTTTTATGTTTAAACATCTATAATGTTTTTGCAAAAGATGTTGATAGCTATTCTATGTCTCAAATTCAAAAGGCTTTGGCTCCAGTTAGCTTTTTAGAAAATGAAGTAGAATTGCAATCCTCTTCTTATGTCTCTACAACTTTGACACCTATTAATAAAGTAGTTGTTTCTTCTTTCTTTTTTACTCCCACTCATCAGACCCTAATTACTCCAAATTGTTTTATCACTTCTCCTGTTCCTTCTTCTCAAAAAGGAATATTACAAACTATTGCTCCTCGTCCTCCAAATCTAAACACAACTTCACCCAATTGCATTTATACCTGCACAGAAAAAATTGATTTAGTTACACTATTGAAACAACGGCAAAATCATCCTACTATAAGAAGTAAGAATAGAACACCATACAGACAGAAAAAGACAGAATCACACATTACAGAAAAAGAAAAACTAATTACACTTACTATACAATCAAAAAAAGAACCAGACTCTACTATAAGAAATAAGAATAGAATACAATTTCAACAAAAAGATAAAGAAATATACAGCCATCAAAAAGAAGAAAAAATAAACTTAAAAATACAATCAAAAAAACAGAGCAACTACTTTACTAATGAAAGAAAGAATACAATACAGTACAATCCGAAAAAGATAGAGTCCTACACTGAACAGAAAGAAAAAAGAAAATACTACGACTTTATTGAACATAATACTAAAAGTCACATAATCGAAAAAATCAACATCAGCTATATTGACCAAAAGAAAAAGGCAACTATTCAAAAAAATACAGACAATACTTATTATACAAAAGAGAAAGAAAACTTTACCAATAATAGAGCCGCCCAAATAAAGCAGAAAGAAAAAATAGTAAATCAACAATATCAAGTATCCTCACCTCTCCATCTTAAATCTGATTTACAATTTAGCATTGACAAAAAATACACTATAAATAAACAACTTGATTTTCTTTTAATACAGAACACAAGAACAAGACCATACAACTATAACTTATATAATAAGACAGCTCAATACGATACTACAAAGAAAAATAGAATCAACTTTACCAATAAGAAGAAAGAAGACCAACAAAAAGAGAACATCTCTATTATCAATAAAAATGAATCAATAAAGACCTTAAAGATATTAACGATTTTCAACACCAATACACACACGAATAAAGTGAAGAATAAGCAAAACATCAACAACCATATTTCCACAACTCCCTACCCTTTCAATCAAAATTCTAATAAAATTCTTTTTTCAAATGACCAATATTTCACGAGTCATTTGTCAAAGGAGAAGTCAGCTCTTTCTCAAATATTATCCAATGTAAGTGCTCATCTACTTATATCTAACAGAGAAAGACAAACTACTTTTGTTCCTAAAAAGGACAACTCTTTAGAATTAGATTGTTGGTGTATAGAAAAAAATACCTGCTTGGTTTCTAAAAAATTAAGCAGCATGGGAATGCCTTATCTTGGTATAAATGGTCAGGATAAAAAATATTACTGGAACTTGAACACAATAGCATCTTCATTTATAGACCATTCTAATGCTACATTAACTAGAGTTGCTGTAGAAAAGAATCAGATACTCAACGGTTCAAAAATAGATAGATCAAAAAAGGAAAAGATGATTGAGCATACTGCATTGGGGAACGCTCATTTGAACAAAACAAAGACCAATGATGTTGATAAAACTATAGCAAATAATGACAATGTTTCAAAAAAATCACTGTCATTTACACCTGTATCGTTAAGCTCTTTAAATCCTGATAAGATCAAAGAACCTCTATCTTCTTTGCAAAAGCAAGGTAGGTCTTCAATTGCTAACTCAAAAAGATCATTAATGAATGATACAAAAGAGAAGGAAAATGAAGCAATACCCGTTGCCTTTACACCTATATCGTCAAGCACGAATACTGTGGAATCGTATGGAGAAAGTGCAAACAACCTTATTGCACAGGATTTTCAGCATCCATTAGTAAGAAATACTGGTGGACATTTAATAGAAAAAGGAGTAGAAAAACATACGTTTACACCTATATCGTCAAGCACGAATACTGTGGAATCGTATGGAGAAAGTGTAGATAACAATCTAATAGCACAGGATTTTCAGTCTCCATTAGTAAGAAATACTGGTGGATATTTAATAGAAAAAGGAGTAGAAAAACATACATCTACTCCTATATCGTCAAGCACGAATACTGCTGAATCGTATGGAGAAAGTGTAAACAGCCTTATTGCACAGGATTTTCAGTCTCCATTAGTAAGAAATACTGGTGGATATTTAATAGAAGAAGGGTTAGAAAAACGTACATTTACTCCTATATCGTTTAATCAACAGCATAGTTATAAGTGTAATTTTATAGACACAAACTTGTCATTTGTACCATCTTTTAAAGATTTTTTTATCCAATCAAATAAAGCATTTGAACAAAAGAACATAACAAACAAGACACAATCAATTGATAATCAAAAGATTATATCTAAAACAGATAATACCCAAAATCCTCAAACACTAAAAAAATATCTCTATTTCGTACCTTTTAAGGCACAAAATGCCCTAAAAACGACTATTTTAGCGTCATATTTGCCCTCAGAGCAGTACAATAGTCCTACAAAATATTTTTATGAGCTAACAAAAGGCTTAAAATCATATAAAATCTATCAAAATGGTGATAATAATGATTCTTATGTTAATTATGTTTCTTTAAACACACAGTTCAATTCTTCATAGTATTTCTAATTGGTAACTTATCATTCCATAAAATTCCTCTGTTATAAATGAGACATTGTGGTGACAGCAGCTTTCAGGAATCCAAGAACAAATGACAACAGATCATTGAATATAAAACTTGTAAAAATGGAATTTTGAAATACAAATCACAAAAATTCAATTCTTAGAAAGAACAAAAGATTGGTGATTTTACTCTTTAGATTATTCTATGATTTGATTTTGGAAATAAAAAATCTTACTTCTACTTCAAGAAGCACCATGGACGAAATGTAATTAATAATCAAGGAGAAAATTTCTGGAAAGTATATAAGCAAAAAAATCTTAGGCTCGTTCAAAATACTGTAGATCACTTTTACAAGATAGATTCTATCTAAATTTTCTTTCTAAAAACAACCTTATTAAAGAGGTACTTTATAGAAAGACTTCAATGTGCTAGAAAAACATACAATTAAATATATACAATGCTAAAAAGTTTTGATTATCGGCTGGTGAGTAAACCTTAAATATATAAACGAGGAATTAAAAAAGTTGCTGCTAACCAAACAAGTAAAGTCAACAACCCTCCGACTTTCAAGTAATCAATAAAACGATATTTGCCTGGTCCATAAATAAGTGTGTTGGTTTGATAACCAATAGGAGTTAAAAAACTGGTGCTTGCTCCAAACATAACCGTTACCAAAAATGGTTTGGCATCTAAGCCTAATTGATCAGCAAGCGTAATAGCAATTGGTGCCAGCAAAATAGCTGTTGCATTATTCGACATAAAACTAGTAATAATAACTGTAACTAAAAAAAGTCCAGATATAATGTAAGTCGGTGATAGTTGTCCAAAGTAATCTAAAATACCTGTTACCAACCAGACACTCAAACCTGTTTTTTCTACTGCTACTCCTAAAGGAATCATTCCCGCTAATAAGAAAATAATCCGCCATTCCATTTTTCGATAAACGTAACGAGGAGAAACACATCCTGATAAAAACATTAAAACACAACCTGTCAGACTAGCTACCTCCAGAGGAAAAACTCCAAAACTTGCACAAGCTACTACTCCAACGATAATCAAACTAGCACGTCTCATATGCTTGTTTCGATAGTTCGGTTTTTTGAGTTTATCTATAACAATAAAATCTCTGGAGTTATTAAACTTGTCTAATTTTTTTCTACGAGCTTCCATCAAAATAGTGTCGCCAAAACGAATTTCAACTTCCGAGATAAGAGTTGGTAATGCTTCGCCACTTCGATGGACCGCTAATGGGACCGCCTCGAAAAGTTGTCGAAAATCAATATCTTTAATTTGCTTACCTAAGAGGTATGAATTATTCCCAATAACTGCTTCAAACAAAACAGTATCTTCTGAAGTCAACTCTTTATCATCTAAATGAATATTTCGCTTTATTTTCAATCCAAGTTTAGAATGCATTTCCATCAAGCTATCAATTCGACATTTTATATTCAAAACATCTTGTTCTTTGATTTGTTCTACTTGACTAGGAATACGTACATTCCCTCCCTCTCTAATGATTTCCAAAACACGAATGCCATATTTTTCATGAAAGTCCTCCCCTATTTTTTGTCCAATCAAAGAAGATTTTTTTTGAACAACTACTTGCGTCAAATATCGATCTAACTCATATAAGCCTAAGAGACTTTCTTGTTGCTCCTGATTGGGCAATAATTTTCGACCAATCAACAACATGTATAATAAGTAAATGCAAAATAAAACTATGCCCAATATAGAAAACTCAAAAATAGAAAATGGTTCTCCATAACGCTCATCATAAATCCCACTAATAATTACATTAGTTGATGTTCCTATAATGGTGATACATCCTCCTGCCATAGCAGCAAAGGACAAAGGCATTAATAATTTAGCAGGGCTAATTTTAGAAAGGTGGGCTAAACGCACAACAACAGGGAGCATAATAGCAACAATGGCTGTGTTATTCAAAAAGGCAGAAAGGACTCCTGCTACAATAGAGATGGCAATAATATTGAGTAGCTCATTTGTATTGGCATAATTCTCAATCTTGTTAATAAAATAGTTGACCGCTCCTGTACTTTCTAATCCAATACTTAAAACCAAAAGAGCGAAAACAGAGATGGTGCCAACATTACTAAATCCTGACAATCCTTCTTCTGGTGTGACAATCCCAAAAACCATCAACAGTACCATGACCAAAAAGGCCGTTGTATCGACTGTTACAATCTCGAATACAAACAAGACGATAGCCAATAGAATTATGACTATTAATATGAAAATCGAAACGGTCAAAGTGTGTAGCTTTAGTCAAGGTCTAATAAAATTAATTCACAACAACAATTAACAATAATAAAAATATATAAAAACGTATTGAATTTACTATTCAATCAATTTAATATAATATTAATATATAAAATTATCATAAATTTCGGCTATTTTCAATCGCTTTCCGTACACTGCCATATTTCAACAATAATGCCTTAGCCGAAGGTAAATCTAGGTCAAGGGCTTCCGCCACCATATGCGCCCCCCTATCGATCAGTTTATTATTCGCCAATTTCATATCTACCATTTTATTATCTTTCACTCTTCCAAGTTTTATCATGGTAGCGGTACTTATCATGTTCAATATCAACTTTTGAGCAGTCCCACTTTTCATGCGAGTACTACCTGTCACAAACTCTGGCCCCACAACTGCTTCTATAGGGTAATCCGCATATTGGGCAAGTGGCGTTTCTAAGTTGCAAGTAATACATGCAGTGGTAATTCCATGTTTTTGGGCTTCTTTCAAAGCTCCCACTACATAGGGAGTTGTACCAGATGCTGCAATACCTACAACTACATCTTTTTCATTGATATTATAAAAAACCAAATCTTTCCATCCTTCCATAGGATCATCTTCGGCAAATTCTTGGGCTTTTCTAATGGCTTGATCCCCTCCCGCAATCAACCCAATCACGATGTCATCTTCCACACCAAATGTGGGTGGGCATTCTGAAGCATCTAAAATTCCCAATCGTCCACTTGTTCCTGCTCCAAGATAAAATAATCGCCCACCTTTTAGTATTTTTTCAGGTAAAATATCTACAAAAACACTTATTTTATGCAATATTTTTGACAAAACAAGTGGTACTTTTTGATCTTCTTTATTGATATTTTCCAACAATTCTTGGGTTGTCATACGCTCCAAATGACGATATAAGGAGGTTTTTTCTGTAGTTCTTTTCAAAATTAAGTTAAAAAGTTAATTGTTAATTAATTTATTGCTTTAATCTTCTTTTTTATCAACCAAATACAGCTTATTTGTTTCATAGTCAATAACGGCATTATACCCCTTCAATATATCTGCTCCTACAATCCCATTTACAGGGCGCATTTTGTTGTTTTTAAAGGCACTATTAACATGTGATAGATCAACTAAAAACAACTGCATAGAGGGTATTTTAAAGTCTCCTAACGTCACTTCAATGTCTTCTACCTCAAATTTATCCATACTAATACCTCCTAAACCTGCTGCGGGATCTTCTGATTCTTGCATATTTTCTACCTTAAATTGCTTGGCTTGATTGGTATCCAATACGGTAGCTGAGGCTCCTGTGTCTAATATAAAGGTAGCTTTTACCCCATTAATGGTGCCTTTTAAGGAGAAATGTCCAGATTTCAACATTTTCAATTTAATAGACACGTAATCCTTCTTTTTTAAGAAGGTTTTTAAACGTTTAATCTTACTCATTAAATAATTTTATATTTTTAAATAACTGATTACAAATATCTAAAGCATTTAATCTTCACTTTTCAAAATTTCATGCCCTAGTTTATCTCTTTTGGTTTCCAAATAGTTTAAATTATGCTCATTAGGCTGTATTTCTATCCCAACATTCTCCACTATTTCAAGTCCGTATCCCATCAAACCAATACGCTTTTTAGGGTTATTGGTTAACAATTTGATCTTGGTAATATTAAGATCTCGCAAGATTTGAGCACCAATTCCGTAATCTCTTTGGTCTTTTTGAAAACCCAATTCTTCATTTGCCTCCACTGTGTCTCTCCCCTCTTCTTGCAACTTATAAGCCTTTAATTTATTTAACAATCCTATTCCTCGTCCTTCTTGATTCATATATAAAATTACCCCTTGTCCTTCTCGCTCTACCTGCTCCATTGCCCTGCTTAATTGATCACCACAATCACATCGCAATGATCCTAAAATATCACCTGTTACACAGCTAGAATGTACTCTAACTAGTACTGGTTCATTTTTCTGCCAACTTCCCTTTGTTAAGGCTAAATGTTGCTCTCCTGTGGCAATTTGTGTATAAGCTATGAGGTTAAAATCCCCCCATTTAGTAGGCATATTGACACTGACTTCTCTACGAATCAAGCGATCTTTTGCAAGCCGATATTCAACCAAATCTTCTATAGAAATCACCTTTAAATCAAATTTTTCGGCTATCTCAAAAAGCTCTGGAAGTCGAGCCATAGTGCCATCTTCGTTCATTATTTCTACCAAAACACCTGCAGGATACATCCCTGCTAAACGGGCCAAATCTATGGTCGCTTCGGTGTGTCCTGTCCGTCTCAAAACCCCTTCTTCTCTTGCCATCAATGGAAATATATGACCTGGACGACCAAAATCTTCTGGTTTGGTGTCTTCCTTTATCAAGGCTTGTACTGTTTTGGAGCGATCACTGGCTGAAATTCCTGTTGTACAACCTTGTCCCAATAGGTCGATAGAGACGGTAAATGGCGTAGTGTGTAGGGCTGTATTATTGCTCACCATTAGCTCCAAATTCAGTTCTCTACAGCGTTCTTCTAAAATAGGCGCACAGATCAATCCTCGCCCATGAGTTGCCATAAAATTGATGATTTCAGGGGTTACATTTTCTGCGGCGGTGATAAAATCTCCCTCATTTTCTCTATCCTCATCATCAACTACAATCACCAGTTTACCTGCTTTAATATCTTCAATGGCTTCTTCGATGGTATTTAATTTTCTCATTACTTATTATTTTAAAGTTAAAAATTAACTTAATTATGATATTGATTTATCTTATTTTTAGGAGAGAACGGTTTATTTTTCATCGTAGCGGGTCTCCCTGCTATCCGTTCTCATCACCGCAGCAAAGCCCTACTGTAAGTCTTTTCGACGTGGTGCCAAGCCAATGCGGTGATACCACTTCTATCAGGTCTAGTTGGTTGAGTAAAGTACTTCTTATGCTCTTTTCAAGATTAAATTTGAAGACAATCCGCTCCGCCACAATGCTATTATCTTTCAAAGGATAACGTTTCGATCTGATTAAAACGACATCTTTTATCTTTGGTTAAAATAGATAAATGACCTTTGATAATCTGATACAGGTCCAAACTAAGAAGATTATCTGCCCCATTTTACAGTCAAAGAAAGAATGTATCACTTCAATCGGATTGCTAACCTAGAACAGAAGAGGCAATCCGATTGGTAAAGAGAAAGGAGTCTATTCATATAAATCAATCAGATTGCTGGTTCATACGGGAAGACCCATCCGATTGAAACGACTTACCTTTTCTTTTTGTACAATGAAAGGTAACTTGGCAACTTTAGACAGGTTCCCCGATATAAAGAAAACCCATTTTATTACTTTTCCTCTCCCCTATTACCTCTCAAAACCTCCTCTAATTGAGCGTTAAAAACCGCCCAACTAAAGTGCTTTTCTATATAGGTTTTACCTTGTTTTCCAAGCAATGAAGCTGCTTCAGTATCTTGTAATAATCGGATCACATGTTTTGTAAAAGCCTCTTTATCATTACAGACCAAAATCTCTTCTTTAGGAGTCGCTTTTAAAGCACTATTGGCCAATCGAGTGGTCAAAGTAGGCAAACCCATAGCCAATGATTCTAACAGCTTATTTTGCAAGCCAGACCCACCAAATAAGGGAGCTACAAAAAGCCGAGACTTCGCCAAATAAGGGCGTAAATCAGGCACAAATCCTGTGACTATTACCTGTTCTCCTGCTAAGTCTTTAACCTCTTGAGTAGGACTAGTTCCCGCCAAACAAATCTTGATAGGACGAAATCTTTCTGTCACCATAGGCAATATATCATAAACCAAATACTTGCAAGCTTGTACATTGGGATGATACCCCATATTCCCTGTAAAGATGATGTCATATTCTTTATCATCTTTACCTAACTCCTTGTAATTCAAAAAATAATCACTAATTCCATTGGGTACTACATGAATGACTTTTTGAATAAATGATTGAAGAACTTTGGCATCTGGTTGAGCGATTACAGAAAGAGAATCAAAGCGGTCTTCTACTTGTTTTTCATACTTTAAAAGACGCTCTTTTTCTCGTTTCACAAACCTTTTTTCAAAATTGGTGGAATGATAAAATCGTCTTTCCATATTCTTGGAAAAAGCATCCATATAATCCAAATGATAGTGTACTGGTAAACCCTCTGGTATATTCTCTACCACTCTCACCAATTGTCCAAAAATGACCTCTATTTGATGCGCCTCCACACACTTTGTAATTGCTTTACGCATTTGCCCACTCTTGAAGTAATGAACTTGAAAGGGTAGTTTATTAAAAAGACTTCCTACTAGATTCAATTTAGAACGCCACGCTGGTAAAACAATACATTCTACGGTCTTACAATAGGCTTTTAAGGAGGCTATTCCTTCTTTACTTGCTGGTTTTTCATTTAAAGCAATTAAATGTACTTCATTGTTTTGACTCAATAGACGTATTTGATGATAGGCTCTTAGCTTATCACCTTTATCCAAAGGATACGGAAACCGAGACAAAACCATTAGTATCTTCACTTAATTTTACTTTATAATTAACTTAATTATTATTTTAATGAATCATAAAATGATAAAAATTCTTCTATTAATACTTCCCAATCATATTTTTGTTCTACAAAGATTCTTGCATTTTGTTGGATATTTTTCTTCAACTCATCATCTTCTAATACTCGAACAATCATATCTACCATATCTTCTACTGTATCAGCGATTAAAATATCCTTGTTTGGCTCACAAAAAATACCTTCTACCCCAATAGATGTAGTGATAATACACTTGCCATAAGCCATTGCTTCGACTATCTTTAAACGCATTCCTGACCCTGAAAACAAAGGTACAATTAAAATATCATAAGTATTTAGAAATTCTTGGGCAGAGTCCACCATACCGTGCATCACCATCCCCTCTGCCTTTAAATCCAACAAGCTTTGAGGAGGATTTTTACCTGCAATATGCAAAGAAACCTCTGGCTTTTTCTTTAAAAGCAAGGGCATCACCTCTTCTACCATCCAATATACTGCCTCCACATTGGGCTGCCATTCGAGACTTCCCAACATACATAGAGTTTGGGATTTGGGAGCAGTATTGGGCAAAGGATAGACCGAAAAATCTATACCTGCTGGAACACTTTTTAGGGGGGTTTGGGGCGCATGTCGCTTAAAATATTGGGCATCCACCTCTGTAACAGGTATGATTCCATCGAATTTGGGCGCATTTTTAGCCTCAAATTGCTCAATTCCTTTGGAAAGATGTCGGTAATAAGCTTTCTTCAAAAGATTGGAATTTTGGGCTGCTAAACGTCCCCAGATTTGATTTTCTACATTATGCGCTCTCAAAACCACCTTACTATCACAGTGTTTTCTTATATCCTCCAAATATAGAGCCAAATACACACCTTCCAACTGAATAATATCAAAGTCTTCTGTTTTGACTAAGTTTATTAGTTGATTGCGAAATTCAGCAGATTCAAAACGGCGGATATTGTAAGGGATTTCGTAGAAGAAGCCTGTCAATACCCCCCACCCTGTCACAGTCGTATCAATATCCACAGTATAAACCTTCGCCATAGATTCTAAAGGCTTGGGAGAATGATAATGTTTTTTGGTATTGAGAGAGAGCAGATGTACCTCATTGCCTTTTTGAGCAAGCATTTTGGTAATGTAGTATATACCAATGTTGCCACCATCATTGAGTGGATATGGAAGGCGATTGGTGACTTGTAAGATTTTTTTGGGAGTAAAATGTTTCTTCATTGATTGGCTCTCAAAAGGATTTGCTGCAAAGATAGTTGTTTTTCTTATTATTCTAATGTTTTTTGACAAACCCAATACTTAACATAAGAAAAATTATAAGGACAGGTGACTGGTAGCGAAAGGGATTACTGTTCAGATCACAATCAAATAAAAAATGAATCGCTTCAATCGGATTGCTACCCACGCAAAGTAGAGGCAATCCGATTGATAAAGAGAAAGGAGTTCATTAATATAAATCAATCGGATTGTAGGTTCATTACTTGGTTAACAATCCGATTGAAACGACTTAGCCTTTCCTTGATTGGAAGAAGAGATGTTTCAATCTGCAAAAAGCAAACATCTTCTCACATAACATCGTCGCTTTCGTCCCTACCTTCTGGTACTAAGTAGTCCTGTCCTCCCCCAAATAGCCCCGAATGAATTAAATTCTAACTTCAAAATCCTAAATTCTAAAACTGTTCAGGTACTATGGGTTCTGTCTATAACGATCTAGCCCCGATAGTAGCGGCTATGGCAAAAGAGCAAGGCTAGAAGGATTTGGGTGGCTTTGCCATAATAGCGTATAGCGGGACTTTCCATTACGACGAAGTGATAAACCTTTCGCTCC
>JAHDBB010000497.1 GCA_020630635.1 Chitinophagales bacterium | reverse complement strand
CGAGACTTCACATTCAAGGCATCCGCTTTCAACTCCACTCGCAAATACCCCAAAGTTTCAAACGCATAAGACAACAGTAAAAACTTACAATTGCGATTCAAGCCCGTTCCTTGAAAATCGTCTCCAATCCAAGTATGTCCAATCTCTAAACGCTGATCTTTTTCTGAAAAAAGCCACATACTGGTCGAACCTGCCAACGCCTCCACTTTTTTGTCATAAATCACCAACGCATAACGAGTTTTTTCTTTCCTTGCATTTATAGCTATCTCAAGATAGGTCTTCAATGCTTCTGACGAAGCAATCAACTTAGGCGAATACTTCAAAAGTTGAGGATTGGGTTCAGTAACTTTCCAAAGATCGTCAAAATCACTGTATGCAATGGGACGCAACAACGCCCTATCATTTTCTAAAATAAGGTCTTCTTGAAAATTCATAGAATAATTTATAAGGAATGGTTTAAAAATAAAGTTTACAACTTCAACAAAGAGATTTTGTAATGTATAAGGCAAAAAATGAAATTGTAGCAGGGCTACAATGAGGCTTTTTAACGAAATAGATTACAAAAGGTCAAAGTTTAATTGTAAATGTTATTTTTTCACCATTCCTAATGGTAAAAGTAATAAAAATAAAATAAACGAGTAGTCGTTTTATCAGATATGAAAACACGTTTATTACTCTTATGGTTCCTTATCTTTTTATTTGCTTGTCAATACGATACTTCTAGATTATCACCTCCTGATAGTCGTCCCATTGGAGACCCTGTTGTTCCTCCTCCCCCGCCCTTTGACCTTGATAAACATCTCGCCAATTATGAGGATTTAAAAATACAAGTTCGACAGGAACGAAAAAACTTACAGCCCAAAACGCTTACTCACGCCCAAGATTATCTTTTTGATATTTTGACCGACTCTATTTTCCCTTATTGGAATCAAACCACTTGGGATTTCAATGGCATTACTGAAACACCTCGCAAGGGCGATATTGCGTGTGGCTATTTTGTGACGACCACTTTACGAGATGTCGGCATTTCCGTCCAACGTTATAAACTCGCTCAACAAGCTGCGACCAATATTGTCAAAAAACTTTGTGAACCGACTTCTTTTAAACGTTTCAATGCCTTAGAAAAGTTACAAAATCATCTACAAAAACAGGAAGGGAATCATATATTTGTGATTGGCTTAGACTACCATGTGGGCTTTGTCGTCAAGGAAAACAACAACCTCTTTTTCGTTCATTCCAATTATATCAACCGAGCGGGCGTGATCAAAGAACCCTTGCATACTTCACAGGCTATTGATGCTTCCAATGCATATGTCATCGGCAATCTTCTAACGAATAAATCCTTGATACAGAAATGGTTGGGAAGTTGAGGAAAAATGCTTAAATTTAAGGCGGTTATTTTTAGGAGCGAAAGGTTTAGTGCTTTGTCGTTATGGAAAGTCCCGCTATCCGTTCTTATCGCCAAGCTACCCGAACCTTTTAGCCCACACACTTTGTCGATACCACTACTATCGGGGCTATTTTTGAATGGACAGAATGCTTCACAAACAGAACCGTACTATTGACCATCGACGATGGACTGTATCAATATCCATCTTCCCAACACCCAATAATGAACCAAAAATATGTCCGATAAAATACAAGTTATAGACGACCATCATGATTTAAGCATATCTTACAAATGGATGAGTCCCAAAGCTTATTTTCTTTTCTTCTTTTCTATCATGTGGAATGGCTTTCTACTATTTTGGTATTCCATGACCTTTATAGGAGGCGCACCATTGATCGCCTTATTATTTCCGTTGATTCATGTTGTCATTGGCGTTGGATTAGGCTATTACAGTCTTGCCCTTTTTCTAAACAAAACGACTTTAAATGTATCAGGTGACAACCTAAAAATTAAACACAGTCCCCTTCCTTGGCTGGGCAATAACCTCAATTTAGATGTCAATGATTTAGAGCAATTATATGTCAAAGAATACAAAAAAAGTAGAGAAGGCAATACCTATTATTCTTATGAATTGCGTGGAAAAGTAGTGGGCGGAAAAGATATAAAAGTTCTGGGTTTACAAGATATGGAAAGCTTTGAGGCAAAAGAATTGGAGCGCAAGATTGAAGACTTTTTAGGTATACAAGATTATCGGGTCGCTGGAGAATTTGAGGGAGATATGAAAAAGACCATTGATGAAGTTCCTCGCAAAACACCCAAACGTTTACAGGCTGCCAATATGGGATTAGAAGATTTGACGGTGGGTTGTATCTTGGATTATGAAGAACACACTTACGAGGTCAAACACAGCTTCCAATACGACTGGGTCAATGGCAATAGCGATAAATTGCTACAATTGGTCGATTATCAAAGCGATGAACAGTTGTTGTATTTGCATCAAAATAAAGGCATCTTAACCCCATTTTTAGAAGTTGAATTGGGACTCGCTGAAGCTAGAAATATCGTCTTTGATGCAGCAGATGCCCCTTCTGACATTTCGTATCAAGACGGAACCTTCACCTTACACTCCTATCACAAAGGCAAAGTATTTAGTTCTTCTAACAGAGCTTCTTTACCCTTAGAACAATGGATTTATCGTAATAATGACAATTTTCAAATCCGTATCGTTCGACAACAAAATATGGATAGCTTTTATTTTGGGAAGAAAGAAATGGATGTGTCCTTTAGTAATTTTTATACGACGTGAGATGACCTCTCCATAAAACATTCTAAGCAATTCAATCTATATCAAAAATGAATCAAAACTTAAAACAAGAAGAAGAACAAAAATAAAACCATGAAACGTCCAATTTTAATACTTCATCATCTCTAAATTCTAAAGTAGTTCAGTTTATAAAACGTTCTGTCCGCAACGAACTAGCCCCGATAGTAGTGGTATGAATGTACAAGCGTTGGCTTCAAAAAACTTGGCTGCATTCATAGGAACGGATAGCGGGACTTCCCCACACGACGAAGTACCAAAAGTTCGCTTCTCTATTAATATTCTTTGAGCAAATAGATGTATAGAGAAAAGGAAACGTTCTTCAAAAGTTCAATCGTTATCACTCAATCATTTTGAACAAGTTTCATTTTTCATCTATTGGTCAAAGAATAATGTCAAAAATTAGAACTTAAATTCACAAAATGAATAGCATTAATAATTCATCATTCACAATTTACCATTATAATTTCTATTTTTGTAAAAATAACAAACCTCAAAAATAATGGCAAAGAAAGTTTTTATCATCGGCGGCGCACAAACAGACTTTTCTATCAATTGGAATCGAGCAGAAAAAGAAATATCGGATATACTACAAGCTAGTTTTGATCGTGCATTGGAAAACTGTAAGATTGATTTGACAGACATCCAAAGCGCACATATTGGCAATTTTGTAGGAGAACTATTTTGTGGACAAGGACAATTAGGAGGGCTTTTGATTCAATGTTATCCAGAATTAACAGGCATTCCTACTGCTCGTCATGAAGCCGCTTGTGCATCGGGCAGTATGGCGATTATGGCAGCGATGCGAGAGATTGAAACGGAATGGTATGATTTAGTCGCCGTATCTGGTATTGAGTTGATGCGAAATGTCGATGGAAAAACGGCATCTGACTACTTGGGTGCAGCCGCTTGGATTGGACACGAAGTCCTTAACGCTCAATATGCTTGGGTCAGTTTGTTTTCGGATATTCAGAATTATTATGAAGAACGATTTGGAGTAAATGAAGAACATTTAGCCGCAATTGCTAAAATCAATTATGATAACGCTAAACGCAATCCCAATGCTCAAACCCGAACTTGGGAATTACCCAAAGAGTTTTTTAGTGATGACAACCACGCCAATCCATTAGTAGAGGGTTCATTGCGAAAATCCGATTGTGGAAGAATCACCGATGGCAGTGCCACGATTTTTTTGGCTTCCGAAAAGTATGCTAAAGAATATGCTCAACGACATCATATCCCTTTTGATTCTATCCCGTATATCAAGGGATGGGGACATCGAACGGCTCCGATTACTTTAACTCAAAAATTAAGTGTAAGTCATCAATTTGATTATCCTTTTCCTCATTTAAAGGGAGCTATCGAGGATGCCTTTCAACGAGCGGACTTAAAGGATGCTTCTCAATTGGATGCCATCGAAACCCACGACTGTTTTACGATTTCAGAATATGTTGCATTAGAGCATTTTGGATTAACGGCTCCTGGAGAAGGGTGGAAAATTATCGAAAATAACTCTATTGCCTTTGGTAGAAAATTGCCTGTCAATCCAAGTGGTGGTCTAATTGGCGCAGGACATCCTGTCGGTGCTACGGGCGTGAGAATGATGTTGGATGCTTATAAACAAGTTTCAAATAAAGCAGAAAATTATCAAGTAGAAAATGCTAAAGATGTCGGTATTTTAAATATTGGTGGTAGTTTTACAACCGTCGCAAGTTTTGTTGTGGGGAAATAAAAAGTTAAAAGATTTCAATATGAAAAATGATATAATGAACTATGCTTTAGAGGCTGCAAATCCTTATCTATTAGGACCTTATGCACCGATCTTTAAAGAAATAGTTGCAGATAATTTGAAAGTTATTGGAGAGATTCCCAAAGATATAAATGGCTCTTATGTTCGCAATGGTCCCAATCCCAAGTTTGAACCCAAAGGTCATTATCATTGGTTCGATGGAGATGCCATGTTACATGCGATACAATTGGAAAATGGTAAAGCGACCTATCGAAATAGATGGATTAGAACGACCAACTTTAAAGAAGAAGATGCAGCAGGTGAGTCGTTGTGGCAAGGGCTGATGGGCAAAATCGCTGCCAATATGAATTGCAATTGGAATCGAGGTGTACCGCTCAAAGATACCGCCAATACTGCTGTCGCATTTCACAATGGACAACTTTTAGCGGGCTGGTATATGTGTGGCGATCTTTATGAAATTGACCCGATTACATTGGAAACAAAGGGCATTGAAAACTTTAATAA
>JAHDBB010000496.1 GCA_020630635.1 Chitinophagales bacterium | reverse complement strand
CAAATTAGTGGAGAAGATATTGCCAACTTGGATAGCTTGTATGTCTTGGAAAATATTATGGGTAATTTGATTTTGAGTGATAATAATATATTAGCGGATATAAGCGGCTTGAATAATCTTAATACGGTTGGTGGCAATCTGACTTTTACGAATGATTATTCGTTACCTGGCATCAATGGTTTAACAAGTCTCACTAGCATCGGAGGCAATTTGGTTTTTGATGGTAGTTCTATTACGCATTTAGATGGATTGAATAGTCTTACCAGTATCGGTGGAACATTGCGCTTTCTTTTTATGGATGCCTTACAAAGTACCATAGGTTTGAGCAATTTAGTATCTATTGGTGAAGACTTATTATTTGAAGATATTTATTCTCCCAATCTTAATTTAGATGGTTTTTCAAGTTTAGAAACAATTGGAGGAGAATTTGTCTTTTTCTTTGTGGATATTGTTAGCAATACCGTTGGCTTTCAAAATCTCATCAGTGTGGGCGGCAATGTATATTTAGAGGCTTGGTTGGGAAGTGATTGGGAAATACTCAATTTTGATCATCTCATCAGTGTGGGCGGTAGTTTAGATATTGTAATTTATGCTGGTTTGCAAATAGTCGAAGGCTTTAATAGTTTGGAAAGTATTGGAGGTGGATTAAATATTTGGCTTTCAAGTGATCTACAAATTATCAATGGCTTTAACAATCTTTCGACCATTGGAGGAGGTGTTTTTATTCATTACAATGAAAATTTAATTGGAATTAATGGTTTTGAAAGTTTAACCGATATTCAAGGGCAAGTGTATGTAACAGATAATACGGTTTTATCTGAATGTTGTATTTTACAAAATTTTGGCAATGTAGCGGATGAAGTGATCGTCTATAACAATGCGCCTGGTTCTTTTTGTAATAATTATAACGACATTGTAGAAAACTGTACCAACTATACCAGCGACTTATGTATCGGTTCTTTGACCTTGACTTCACAAGCAGAAGTTGATGCCTTTCCACAAAACTATGGCTGTTCTGAAGTATTGGGGAACTTGACAATTAGCGGTGATGATATTGTCAATGTCGATAGTCTTTCTTCTATCGAAACTATTTCAGGAAGTTTGAACTTGGTAAATAATCCTAGCTTAACCGTTTTGAGTGGTCTCAATAATCTTTCCTTTGCCAATAATATTTTGATTGAAAACAATGATGCGCTCACAGAATTATCTGAATTTGAGGCTTTGACGACTATTGGTGAAGAGGGAAGCGGTTCTTTATCTATCATTGGAAATGCGTCTTTGAGCAATGTTGTTGGATTCAATGCCCTTACGACTATTGAAGGAAATCTCTTGTTTCAAGACAATGAAACTTTGGATATGATGATTGGTTTCTTCGCTTTAAATAGTGTCCAACAAATTGAATTTACCAATAATGATGCTTTGACTTGGTTGGGTTCTTTTGTCTATTTAGAAAGTTTAGAAGCCTTTATTTTTAATGATAATGATGCACTTACTCAACTTGGTGAAATGTTCCCTAATATTGAAAGTATCGCCTTGATTCAAATTACCAACAATGATGCTCTGACAACCATCAATGGATTTGACAATATTACCAGCCTTAATAGTAACTTAGATTTACCACAAAATCGCCTCATTGAAATTAGTGATAATCCTTCTTTGGTCTCAATTAATGGATTCAATGGTCTTGACAAAATTAGAACACTTATTTTATCCAGTAATCCCAACTTAAATAACATCGCTGGTTTTACCTTATTAGAAGAAGTTCGATTTTTGGATATTATTCAGACAGGATTATCCGATTTGGGTGCTTTTGAAATGTTGGAAAGTATTATTTTCCTCAATGTTGTCAATAATGCTAATTTTATAAGTATAGAACATTTATTCCAAATGGGTTCAATTTATGATTTTACATTGACGGATAATGCTAATTTAGAAGATTGTTGTCTTTTGATGATTTTAGAGAATATTACCAATGAGATGACTATTTCCAATAATGCAGCAACTTGTGCTTCTATGGCTATTATTCAAGAAAGTTGTCCAGAAAATTATTGTCCTGTCGAGTATGGCTGTTTTGCGCCTACCTTTAGCGTATTTTTAGAAGGTCCTTATCTAGGAGTCAATGAAATGCAAACACTTTTAGGTGACAATATCCCTTTGCAACAACCTTATAATATGTCTCCTTATTTTTATGATGGTAAAGAGACCTTAGACAGTGTTCCTGACAATATGGTCGATTGGGTTTTGGTAGAGATGCGAACAGGCACACCTAATGAAGCAGGCGATCAAGGAACAGAAATTGTAAAGACCAAAGCAGGGCTTTTATTGGACGATGGCAATATTGTAGGAACCGATGGCGCATCACTTCGCTTTTTGGGATTAACCTTAGAAGAAGAATATTTCATTTGTATTCGCCATCGAAGTCATTTAGATATTTTGAGTGCCAAAGCCATTGAAGCCGATGAAAGCATGTACTATGATTTTTCAACGGGTATCGAACAAGCGTGGGGATTCAATCAACTCAAAGTGTTGCCAATGGGCAACTCGGTTATGTATGCTGGTGATTACAATGGCGATGGAGTTATTCAAGTGACGGACTATGATTTATGGGTACAAGATCCTGCCCAAATTAATGTGTATGAATCTACTGATGGAACCGTTGATGGTGTCATTCAATTAACTGACTATGATATTTGGTTTGAGAATAAAGCCAAACTTGGAAGTGTCGAAATTTATTTAGACCCTAATGATATACCTGAAAAGGATTGTACTGTTTATGGTATCGAATATATTTTTGATCCTGCCAATGAACGCTACTTAGCCACTTTAGATCCCAACACAGGACAAGTAGAAGGATTCACGGAAGAACCAGAAGATTTCTCCTATACCATCAATACAGGACCATTTATTTTCAATGATATTTACCATGTATTAGATGAAGGCGATCCCTTTGTTTTTGATGATAATTTTTTATATAGCTTCGACTTAGTAACAGGCGAATTTATCGACATCACCATTCTTTCCAGCAACATAGGACATATGATTCTTAACCCTGAAGATGGTCTTGTTTATGGTATTGAATATATCTTCCAACCCAATGAACGCTACTTGGCAACTTTAGATCCATTTACGGGTGAAGTCAATCGAATCAGCGATGAGCCTTACGATTTTACTTATACGATCAATACTTTTTCTTTTTTATATGAAGGATATTTCTTTACTTTAGATGGCAATAACATCTTGTATAAGTTTAATTTGACAACAGGTGTTTTAGTAGAAACCATTCCTGTTGACACCAATATTGGGCAACTCATTTTAAATCCCGATGACGGCAACATTTATGGAATTGAGTATATTTTTGAACCGACCAATCAACGCTACTTAATTCATTTAGACCCCAATACGGGAGAAGTGACCCGACTACATGAGCAAGCTTACGACTTTACTTATACCAACAATTCCCCACCCCTTATTTACGAAGGATTTTATTATCTTTTAACAGTAGAAGATCAGGTATTAAAATTTGATATGGAGACAGGAGAATTGATAGGCAGTGTTCCTTTATCCAGCAAGATTGGACATTTGATGTTGGGTTGTGAATAAAAAACAGATCACTTTTTGCCCCAAATACTCGAATCATATTTTGTGTATTTGGGGCATTTTTTTATCAAATCCTTCTCATTCTCTCGCCCAAAAGCACTTCTGCTATCGCCTCTGAAATAGAAAGATCAGAATAAATTTGTAACCAAAAAAATTCGCCAACAGGATTAATTTCTAAAAAGACATATTTATTTTCTGGTGTGACGATCATATCAATGGCTCCATAATTGAGGCGCAATTCATCCATGAGTTTCAATAATTTTTGTCCTATTTCATCAGGCAATTCATAAGGAACCCAATCTTCGATCATATCATGTCCATCTCGTCTCCAATCCAACTTTGCCTTTTCAGAAACTTGTGAATCAATCGCAGCCGTAAAGATTTTATCCCCAACAATGGTAATTCTCAACTCGACTTTTTTCTCAATTTTTTCTTGAAAGGTCATCGGACAAAGTTGCAAGCCTTCCATATCTGCAATATCTTCATCGCTCAATTCATTGGTATAAACCACATTTTCTTTTCCATCTTCATAAATCGCAAAAGACGACATCATCTTTGTTACGATTCCATTGGGGCATGTTTCTTTAAATACTTTGACTGCATCGGGCGAGTTACAGACCAATGATTTTGGAATATTCAAACCCAATGATTGTGCGATTTTCAATTGCAAAGGTTTTTCATCGGCTGTTTTGATGGTATGATAAGGGTCAAAGGTAAAGACCTCTAAGGAAGCCATAATGCCCCAAAAACTTCTTTGTACTTCTTTGACGGTCGGACGCAAATACTTCGCTTCCATCACCTCATTGATTCCTGTGGATAAGCGAGAGCGACGATACCAAACCGCTTCTAAATTATTTAAGTCATGTCGCACGCCATGTTCATCGACATAAAATAAGGATTGTTGACCTTCACCATATGTCGCTTCCAAGTTGCTTTTCAAGGGAAAAAAATCAGTGTTCAATCGAATGGCTTTGGCTCCTTTTGCTTCCAAACTTTTCGTAACCATTTCAATCGAAGCATTATCTTTGGAGTGTGTAATAATGAGTATTTCTTTCATAGTCAGTTTTATTGTTTTGATGATTTAATGAGTCCATTGTTTTCAGTCGATAGTCAATAGTTAGGTTTAGGTTTGATAGTGCAGGTATGTACTGAAAATCCTATTAATCTCAAAATGAATCCTATAATCCTATTCTTCTTTTTGGCTAGGAGCGAAGATTTTTTCTTTCATCGCTATGGAAAGTCCCGCTATCCGTTCTTATCGCCAAGCCTCCCAAACCCTTTAGCCAACACACTTTGGCGATACCACTTCTATCGGGGCTAGCTGGTTGAGGACAGAACGTTTTAGGAATTGAGCCACTTTAAAATTTAGAAATTAAAAA
>JAHDBB010000495.1 GCA_020630635.1 Chitinophagales bacterium | reverse complement strand
CATTTGAAATGATTAAGGCTTTTTTTGCTCCCCCACCTGGACTCGAACCAGGGACCTATTGATTAACAGTCAACCGCTCTAACCAACTGAGCTATGGAGGAATCTATTATTAAAACGCAATTTGATAACATTAGTTTCAAAAAGCGAATGCAAATTTAGGCTTTAAAATTATTTCTTGCAATCTTTGCAGCGAAATTTTTCAAAAAACTTGCATTTTTTTGTGTAAAAGTAGCAAATATGCTTAATTCAACCTCTTTTAGACCTAAAAAGTTCCGCAAGTTTCCTAATTAACTAAAAAATGGTGAAAAAATAAATTTATTTTTCAACCATTCCTAAAAAATTTACAAATGAGTTTCCTTACAGTTGGAACAGTTGCTTTTGATGCCATTGAAACCCCTTTTGGCAAAACAGATAGAATTATTGGAGGATCAGCTACGTATATCTCTGTAACTGCCTCTAATTTTTACAAAGACCAACAAATTGTGTCTGTGGTCGGTGATGATTTTCCGAAAGAAGTGATTGCTGATTTTCAAGCAAGAGGGATTGATGTGGAAGGATTGCAAATTAAAGAGGGCGAGAAGTCTTTTTTTTGGTCGGGTAAGTATCATCACAATATGAATGATCGGGATACTTTGGTGACAGACCTTAATGTTTTAGCCGATTTTGATCCTATTTTACCTGATTCTTACAAAGATGCTAAATACGTGATGTTGGGCAATATTGATCCGAATCTACAAATTAAGGTGTTGGATCAACTCAATGGTAAGCCTGAATTGGTGATGTTGGATACGATGAACTTTTGGATGGATATAGCGATGGAACCACTTAAAGAAGTTTTAAAAAGAATTGATGTATTGACGATTAATGATGCAGAAGCTCGTCAATTGACAGGTGAATATTCTTTGGTGAAAGCAGCCCGAAAGGTTGTGACAGAAATGGGACCTCGTTATTTGATTATCAAGAAAGGAGAACATGGAGCCTTGTTGTTTAATAACGAGAATCAGGTATTTTTTGCACCAGCTCTTCCATTAGAAGATGTATTTGATCCAACAGGAGCAGGAGATACTTTTGCTGGTGGATTGTTGGGTTATTTGGCGAGGACAGGTGATACTTCCTTTGAGAATATGAAACGAGGGATTATCTATGGATCGGCTATGGCTTCTTATTGTGTGGAAAAGTTTGGTCCAAATCGTCTTTTGGAATTAACTAGAGAGGATATTGAGACACGATTGAAGGAGTTTATTAGTTTATCTCAATTTGATATTACTTTGTCATAAAGATATTTCTTGGGACGAAGGGACGTTTTATGGTTCTTTTCGTGGTTTTGGGACGAAGGTGACGTTTTAATTTTATTAATCAAACACGTCACATCGTCCCCTTACGTCCCAACATGTAGAAATTGAAGAGTTCGTCCCTTTTTATAAATCCTTTCTTTTCAACCTTAATGAATTACCTACCACAACTATATCCGATAATGCCATTGCTAAAGCGGCTAACATCGGGTTGAGTAAGCCGATAGCAGCAAAGGGTATCATCAAGACATTGTAGAAAAATGCCCAAAATAAATTTTGTTTGATGGTCTTGACAGTGGCTTGACTAATCTTGATGGCAGTAGGTAACTTGGATAATTCGCCATTGAGTAAAATCACGTCAGAGGATTGGATCGCAACTTGTGTGGCATTGCTTAAAGATACACCAACATTGGCTTTGGCTAAAGCAGGAGCGTCATTGATGCCATCGCCTACCATGACTGTTTCTCCCGTCTTTTTTAAGTCTTCAATTATTTGTAACTTTTCTTCTGGCAACTTATTGGCGTAGTAATTTTTGATATTGACAATTTTGGCAACTTGGGCGGTTTTATCTTCTTTGTCTCCGCTCAAAAGGTGGGTTCTGATGTCCATTTTATGTAAGGCAGCAATACTTCGAGCAGAGCTTTTTTTCAAGTCATCTACCATATCAATCCAAGCAATCAATTTGCCATTTTTTGCCATGTAAACACTATGTGAGTCATCGGTTGTAAATTCTGAAACCAACTTATAAGACCCCACTGCATACGTATTTCCTTCATCATCTTTGCCAATAATTCCCAAGCCTTTTACTTCTCGTACTTCTTCAAAATAAAATGGTTCTACATCTTTTATTTCTTCTAATTCTTGGACAATGGCTTTGGCTAATGGATGCGAAGAGTGTTGTTCTAAACTCAATAAAATCGACCTAAAAAGAGAACGATCAATGGCTGTTTCGCTTTTCAAAACCTCAAAATCTCCTGTTGTCAATGTTCCTGTTTTGTCAAAAACGACTTGCTTGGTTTTTTGCAAAGTTTCCATTGTGGAGGCTCCTTTAAAAAGAATCCCATTTTTGGCGGCTCGCCCAATTCCCACCATAATGGCAGTAGGAGTTGCCAAGCCCATCGCACAAGGACAAGCGACCACTAAAACAGCAATGGAACGCAACAAAGCATTTTGGAAGGAAACATCGAAATAGGAATAGGAAATAAAAAAGGTAAGTAAGGCTATACCGATAACAACAGGCACAAAGACGGCACTAACGGAATCGGCTAAACGTTGCACAGGGGGTTTATTGGTTTGAGCTTCCTTGACTAAAGAAATGATTTTAGATAAAGCGGTGTCTTGTCCGATTTTGGTAGCATCCATTTTAACAGAACCATAGGTTAACATGGTTCCGCCAACTAGTGGATCTCCAATGTGTTTGACCACAGGTACACTTTCACCCGTCATCAATGATTCATCTACCATTGCTTTCCCCCAAGAAACAACACCATCTGTTGGTATTTTATCTCCTTCATTGACCAAGAAAGATTGACCAACTTCAATGTCTTTGACAGGAATATGTTTAAGTGGTTGCAAGCCATCTTTGGAAGGTAAAATAAGTTTGGCCGTTTCTGCTTGGAGTTGGGTCAATTCACCGATGGCAGTGGTGGTTTGTTGGACAGAACGATGTTCCATCCAATTGCCTAATAAGACCAATGTAACAATGGAAGCAGCCGTTTCAAAAAATAAAAAGTCGTGTCCTAAACCTAGTGTAAAGCCAGCAATACTGTATAAAAAGGCGGCACTGCTCCCCAATACAATGAGAACATCCATATTAGGCACGCCAATTTTTAGGGAGTTCCAAGCACTGATTCCAAAATGCGTCCATCCGACTATCATGACGGGTACACTCAAAAATATTTGAACCAGTGGATGATGCAAAATAGGAAAAGGCAGAAACATGGCTAGCAATAAAGGGATCGTGAAGATGAGACAAAAACAGAACTTTTGAAAAATACTCCATTCTTGTATTTCATCCACTTCATTCCCTGCTTCCAAAGTATCATTTGAAGATTCTTCTTGGACTTTAAAACCCAGTTTGTTGATCCCTTGAATGATATGGTCTAATTCGACTTGTTCAGCTAAGGTAAAAGACGCTTCTGCGTTTGGAAAACTAACAGATACATCCTGTCCTCCTTTTTTTTCCAAGTATTTAGAAATGCCCAAAGCACAATTGTTGCAGGTCATTCCTTCAATCTGTAGAATAATTTTATCTTCAGTCATCATTTTGATAAGGAATGGTTTAGAAATAGGGTGTACAAATTCAACAAAGAGATTTTTCAACTCTATAAGGCGAAAAATGAAGCGATAGCAGGGCCATCGTGAGGCTTTTCAACGCAATAGATTGGGAAATATCACAGTTGAGTTGTACAGATTATTTTTTTACCATTCCTAAACTGTTCATAATTCTAAAAAGTTGCAATAGTTTGGTTAAGTATGTTGTAGTGAATAGCAACAAATGTCACCAGTCACTCTAGGTCTGTCACTTTATATCTAGTGTTTATGTCCTTTAGAATGTTTGTGGCTATGTGAGTGTTTAGCACCTTTGAAATAAGACTTGGCAAAATGATCTGTTGCCTCTCTCAATTTCGTAACATTTTCTAAATCAGTACTTTGTTTACATTTCATCGAATAAACCAACATCTCATGCAAGAACGTCAATTGAGCCACATATTTGTCATATTTGGTCTTATCATTAGGATCAGTTAATTTGATTCGTTGATGTAAAAAGTATTGGCTAACAATGTGTTGGATTTCTTCGGCATGATGCTCTTTATTAGAAACCCATCGAACCAATTGATTATAATTGGGCGTTCCTTCTTTTGAAAGTTCTGTTATTTGGTTCATCCCTTTTTCAATGGTAGCGATGTGTTCATTGACTAAAGCGATACGCAATGAATCTCCATAGATGCCACAAGGGACTTCACAATGCACGGGTTCCAAAGCTGCTTTTGCCTCCAAGTTGGTGATATTTGCTTCATTTTCAATCAATGAAATATCCATTTGTGCTTGAATAGATAGAGAACCAATAATGAATAAACAAATAAAAGTTGAAATAAGACTTTTCATATTTTTTGATATTGTAATTGATTATTTTACCCAAAAATAAGGAATTTTTATGGGTTTGTAACTATAAAATTTTGATTGAGATATGTAACAACTTGCTTTAAACGACTCATTTTGTCACCTTCTACTACCCAAAAGTGTTTTTTGTAAAATTCTAACTCCTTGATATACAACTGAAATAGCTTTTCTCTATCATGAGGATTTTCTCGTTGAGGGTCATATTCCCAAGCAATATCGGTGGCACACAAAAGATAAAGATCGTAATGTCGTTCTTGTATTTGCTGTAAAATCCACTCATCACAATGTTTATAACGATATTCTGCCCAAATTTTGATCGTAATCAAGTCGGTGTCTATAAATAGAAAATTTTGGGCTTTTAAACGGCTTTTTTCTTCGTTTTGAATCTGTCCTTTGGCAATTTCCAACAAGTCTTTTTCCACATAAGGTCGATCTAAGGCATCAATATAAATACGGGCATATTCTTCGACCCAATGTGTTTTATAATGCGTTGCCAATTGTTGGGCGAGCGTCGTTTTTCCTGTCGATTCGGGACCTGTTAGAACTATTTTGTACATAAATGGGTTTTAAATTATCAGTGG
>JAHDBB010000494.1 GCA_020630635.1 Chitinophagales bacterium | reverse complement strand
TGCCTGTGGCGAAGATGTTGCCAGCGACATGGATTTTTTCGGTTGGGTTGTAAATGCCGAAGCCAAAGTAACCATTAGAGCCGATTCCTGTCATCATTAGACTGCCGCCTGTTAATACTCTATCTAATATCTGTGAGCGATTGTTGGAGAATATGGAGAAGTTGTAGTCTTGGTCGATGGAAAAGCCTGCGTGCCATCCTGCGCCCATAATCATCGCTGCTCTGTCAGTGCGTTCACACATGATGGAGGCTGAGGCGTTTGTTTCTGTGATGGTATTTCCTTTGGTTTTGCTAATGCCATTGACTTCTAATTTACTGGTGGGGTTGGAGGTTCCGATTCCGACATTTCCGTTGTCTGTTACTTTGACGGCGACTTGTCCGAATGCTAAAAATGGGATCAAACTGAGTATAAGGATGAATGATAATTTTTTCATGATATTTGAATTTAAAAGGTTATTGGAAAAATTAGAGTCGATGGTCGATAGTCCATTGCTTTTTTGCTCATCGACAAATATGTTTTGCTTCATTCTTTAGGATGAAGCCTATAAGGGATAAAAAATGATCCTAAGAAGTCGTGTCCTCAACGATCTAGCCCCGATAGTAGTGGTATGAATGCACAAGCGTTGGCTTAATAAAACGTTGGCTGCATTCATAGGAACGGATAGCGGGACTTTCCAATGCGATGAAACTCCTTACCTTTCGCTCCAAAAATAAAAAAAACTACTGCGGACAAGCGACTACTTCAGTCGTTAAAGCTCCTCCAAACTGTACCTTGAGTCTGTAACAAACACCACTTGGGTCAGTGAGAATCACACCATAACACGAATTGTCTAAATATACATCGCCATTTTCTGCCATGATTTGTGGTTTGCTTTGACATGATGCACATTCTGTTAAAATTTCTTGGTCACTCTGACAATCTGAAGCATTATTTTGAATATCCATAACGCCTGTTACCCCACCTGAAGCGATTAGATCATAAACACCACAACAAAGAGATAAAATATCGTTATTGACGATTCTTAAATTAGTAACTAAATTAATATTACTCAATCCATAAATTTGGGTCAAGTTGGGATTATTTAAAATCTCCAAATTGCCACTAATCGCATCAATGTTTTGCAAGCCATCTACATTGATTAAAGCAGCATTGTTGAATATAATAATGTTGGTTCCTACACTAGTTAGATTAATCAATCCATCAATATTGTTTAAAGCATGACACCCCGATATTTTAAGTTCGTCTCCAATAGAAGTTAAGTTGAAAAATCCGCTAAGGTCTGTGATGGCAGGATTGTCTATGAACCAAAGAAAGCCCCCTATCGTATTAAGATTTGAAAAACCATCAATATTGTTTAAAAGTATATTTCTTTCAATTTGAAAGAAGCCTCCCACTTCATTTAGACCAATCAGTCCATCTACATTGGTAAGAGAAGGATTGTTTTCAATTCTCAAATAATCGCCAATAGAATTTAGACCAGTCAATCCATCTATATTGTTAAGAGAAGAGTTGTCTTCAATTCTCAAATAATTACCAATAAAATTTAGGTTGTTAAGTCCATTTAAGTTGGCTAAAGAAGCATTGGATTTGATAGAAACATTTTCGGTGACGTTTGTTAAATTGCTTAATCCACTTATATCGTTTAAGACATCATTGTTAAATATTTCCAAAGTTCCTCCAACATTGGTAAGACCACTCAAACCATCTAAATTGGTCAAGACTGGGTTCGTACTGATGAGCATATTATAGTTGACGTTGGTCAATCCTTCTAGTCCATCTATATTGGTCAAGCCAGGATTGTCCACAATCGTCAGACGAAAAACGGTTTGTAAACCTGTTAATCCTGAAAAATCTAAGTCGGTTGTCACACCACTTATCAATAAGGCATCAAGAAGGGTATTACAGCCATTGGCAAGGTCGCTGGCTAGTTGATCTACATCTGATTGACTTCCGATCACATAACTAGGAAAGGGGCAATCTTGTGCATTTATATGTATATGGTTAAAAGCGAAGAAGAACATCAAGAAGCTGATAATTTTTTTCATGGTTTCTGATTTTTATTTGTTAATTGATGCTCCAAATATCCAACGTTTTTCAAATTTCAGAAAATCATAATTTTTTTTGTTTCTTGATGTGCGTAAGGGTTTTGTTTTTGGTAATAATTTGATAATCAGACTTTTGTTTTTTGAAAAGAAGCCATTTTTCTATAAGTATAAGTTGTTTTTTTAGGAGAGAACGGTTGTTACTCTTTCATCGTGATGGGTCTCCTCGCTATTCGTTCTTATGCTAAAGCCTCGCAACCCCTTTTAGCCAATGCTACATTTAGCATACCACTACTATCGAGTCTATTTGGTTGAGGATGCAACCCATAGTGCCATTTTTTTGAACAGAATGTTTGACGAATTAGAAGAATATACGCTATTTTGTAATAGCGTAATTGCGAAGGAATATATGTTAGAAATAGTAGCACTTATATAGTGACCCATCCAAAATAGCCCCGATAGAAGTGGTATCACCTTAGTAGAGCAAATTCGTGAATTTGCTCTACTAAGGTGATGAGAACGGATAGCGGGACTTTCCGTCACGACGAAGCAAGGAACCCTTCGCTCCAAAAAGAAAAAACACTATCTACCACCTGTAAAGAAAATTCACGAATTTTCTCTCTCCCAAAAAACACCTTTACCTCCTCCTTCAGTATGAAGCTTATACTAAAACTCTACAAAACTATCTCTCCATCAAATGCAAAAAACACTAAATTATTTGATACCTTTGCAACATCATAGTACTAATAAATTAGAGAAATTAAGCAAGTAAATGAATCGAAACTACCTATTTATCTGTGGTTGCCCTCGTTCTGGAACCACCGCATTTTGGAGATTAATGTCTGCCCATCCAGCCCTAGCCATTGGAGTCGAAAGATATATCCTCAAATGTCATGGACGATTTGGCATCGAAGAATCTCTTTTTGAAAAAGAACGGTTTTTTACCATTCAAAAACACGATACCCATTTCAAAAGTCTTGACGGACCCAGCGAATACGTTGCCAATTATTATGGAGGATTAAAAGACCGATACGAAGATTGCAAATACTTTGGCGACAAAATTCCCATCCTTTATGAAGTCTACGAGGACTTATTCAAAAACCTACCCAATACCAAGATCCTCTTTATTTTCCGCAATATATTTGACGTTGCCCAATCTTACAAAAAACGACTTCACAATGAAAATGATGCGTGGAAAAAAGATGTCAAAAATGCTGTCGAAGACTGGAATTTATCTTTAAACAATACCATTAATCTCATCAAAAAACACCAAGAAGCTGTCTTATGTATAGAGTACGAAGACCTATTCTTTGGTGACTTCAAACTCAAAAATATTACAGATTTTTTAGGCGTAGATGAAAACGAAGGACATCAAATGCGTTTTAGAAGTGAACGAAAACTGGCAAACCGCCTAGACGATAACAGAGAAAACTACCTAACTTCTATCGAAAAAAATCATATCTTACGTCACCTTGATTTAGAGGCCTATAAATTTCTATTAAACCATCAAATATGAATCCTGAAAATCCATACCAAAAGAAGATTGAAGAAGAATTAGAGCGATATAAAACAGTGGAAAATGTTCACGACCTACCAGAAATCTTCCACTTTTGGTCACACAAATATTTAGGTCCAATTTTGCGAAGTTTGGGCTATCGTTCGCTCGAAGATTTGTATGTAGATTATATGGATCAAGCCTGTGAACGCAAGCCCAATGAAACCTGCCGTTTTGTGAGTATTGGTGCAGGCAATTGTGATATTGAAGTAAATGTTGCAGTAGGTCTCAAAAATAAAGGAAAATCCAATTTTGTTTTTGAATGCTTGGACATCAATACTCACATGTTAGATCGAGGCAAAACAATGGCAGAAGAAAAAGGGGTAGGGGAGTTCATGGAGTTCAAATGTGAGGATCTTAATAAATGGGAAGTCAATTACAAATATGATATTGTTTTAGCGGTTCAGTGTTTACATCATTTTGTAGAGTTAGAAATCATCTTCGAAAAGATTCACAACTTCTTAGACGACAAAGGTTTTTTCATCACCAACGATATGATTGGGCGCAATGGACATATGCGTTGGCCCGAAACAAAGGCACTCATTGACCAACTTTGGGACGAATTGCCACAGCGTTACAAATTCCATCATCAACTCAAGCGTTTAGAGGACCCATTCCTCGACTGGGACTGTTCTCAACAAGGTTTTGAAGGCATCCGAGCGCAAGACATTCTACCTTTACTCGTCGATCAATTTCACTTTGAGACCTTTATCGTATGGGGTGGGTTAACCGATGTGGTTTTAGACAGAGGCTTTGGACACAACTACGATGCCAATAGCCAATGGGACAGAGATTTTATTGATAAAGTCCATAAAATAAACAGAGAACACTTGTTAGAAGGCAAGATCAAGCCCACTCAAATGATTGCGACGATGACCAAAAATCCCATACGTTTACGATACTATCACGATGGTTTACAGCCCAAAGACTGCGTAAGAGATACGTCTATATAAGTTTTTTTTGATTAGGAGCGAAAGGTTCTTTGCTTCGTCGAGCAGGAAAGTCCCGCTATCCGTTCTCATCACCTTAGTAGAGCAAATTCACGAATTTGCTCTACTAAGGTGATACCACTACTATCGGGGCTATTAGGTCAAGGTAAGAACTACTTAGCGCCATCCTATAACGTGAATTTTTGGATTAATAAAAGGTTACTAATTTAAGATTTCCATTACTGTGTTTTACAATTAAATAAAAAAATAACTCGCTTCAATCGGATTGCTAACCTAGAAAAGAAGAGGCAATCCGATTGATAAAGAGAAAGGAGTCTATTGATATATCTTGAACTTAAAACAATATCAAATTCACATTATTCTGTATTCTCAACAGATTGAAAATAAAAAAAGCCCCGCTATTACTAGCAGGGCTTCACTATCTATACCTTTTAGTAGAAACTACTAAAAGACATGATTATTTCATTCAGGTTTTATTTGCTTAAAACCATTTTCTTTGTATCAATAACTTGTCCATCAA
>JAHDBB010000493.1 GCA_020630635.1 Chitinophagales bacterium | reverse complement strand
AATTCACAATTCACAATTCACAATTCACAATTCATAATTCATAATTCATAATTCACCATTCACCATTCACCATTCACCATTCACCATTAAAACCTACCGCCGACCACCCAACCTCAAAGTCCCTTTCGTCAACCCATCCACAATCACATTAAGAAACAAAAAAATCGCCACAAATAAAGAAATTCGCCCCAACAAATCCCCCCAACGCACAAAAAAAGTAATCTCCTCATTCGCACGAACACGACCATTCAAAACCGCATGTTCTCCATACTGCGTCGCCTGATGAATATCCCCACGCTGATCAACAAAACATGAAATACCCGTATTCGCAGAACGAGCAATCGACCTTCGAGACTCAATCGCCCTAAGCGAAGCATATCGCAAATGATGGCGATGACCTTTCGTATTATTCCACCAAGCATCATTGGTCACAATAAAAATAAGGTTTGCCCCTTTACGCATATACTGCGTCATATAATCCCCAAAAATCGACTCATAACAAATCACAGGCGCAATTTTCAACCCATCTTTATCAAAAACTTCTCGTTCCGCTTGCGTCCCCAAACTACCGGCGATACTTCCAAAATTGGCAACATATTTTATCAAAAAACTAAAGATATGGGCATAAGGCATTCGTTCCGCACCAGGAACCAATTTAGACTTATGATATACTTGCGCCTCTTGTTCATAATCAAACTGCAAGGCTGAATTATAAGAATCAAAATAGCCTTCACCAGTCCGAAACTTCCGAGCCGTTTTAGAACGTTGTTCACCATCCTTATAATGATAAAGAGTCGAAGCTCCCGTCACCAAGCTTACGTGTGGATGTCTTTCCAACAAATCCTCAATCATTTGAATAGACTCATATTCATCCCAGTTGTGAAAGCGAATATAATGAGGAATAGCCGTTTCAGGCCACACCACATATTTCGTATTTGCCGTAATTTTACTTTCCGAACTTTCCAAAAAATCCCGCATATTTTTGCTTCTCATCGAACGTTGAAACTTTTTATACGGGTCGATATTGGGTTGCAATACCACAATTTCCACCTCTTCCCCTTTTTCTTGATGCGTTTGATACATCACCAACGAAATAACCAGCGGAATTAACAGTAGGAGAGAAGGCTTCCAAATCAAACGCCCAAAGGTCATAACCATATCCCCAAATCCTTGAATATTAGGCGGTTGCACACTCCATTTCTTCGCTTCTGTAAACAACAAAATATTAAAAAGCAAAACCCAAAGCGTACCACCAGAAGGACCTGTAAATTCATACCATTGCACAAAGGCAGGATAAGTAGCAAACACATTGCCCAGATTCAGCCAAGGCCAACTCATTTCCCATCGCATATGCAAATATTCAAAACTCAACCAAAAGACCACCAAAGAAAGATAGCCTGTATTGATTCCAAAACGCTTTTTGCTCTGATGAAACAATAAGATAGGGATACACATCAACAAGGAATTGACACCATTGGCTAAGACAGAACCAATAGGGTCCGCATACCAAAGCCACCAAGTAGTCAATAGGTTCCATGTCAAAAAGAACAACAGAGCAAAAGGAAATAAACGCAACTTAGAGGGCGATTCATAACGATTGGTCAAGTAGTCCTCTACAAACAATAAAGGAACCCAAGCAAAGAATATACAAAAAAACAAGGGATGATCCGGCCAAGCGAGCCAAGATAAAATCCCTCCCAAGATGGGCAAAAAAAGTAAAGCTATCCATTTCATAAATCAGGTTCAAAGATAGTATATTTGTTTCTCATTATATACTTTTTTTAGGAGCGAACGGTCAAGTACTTCGTCGCAACGGCAAGTCCCGCTATCCGTTCTCATCACCGTCGCCAGAGCTTCTACCGCAAGTCTTTTCGACTTGTGGTGCCAAGCCAAGACGGTGATACCACTCCTATCGGGGCTATTTGGTAAAGGACACTATTTCTTAGGACTAGAAAATGTGACGGAAGGGGACGATTTACCAATACAAAAAAAGGGTAGTCTTATAGGAAATCCCTCGCTTTGACCTTATTTGAAACCTTACTGAGTGAGGGAATTCATTCCCTTGCTATCAAATTATTCATCGCTTAAAATAGCATTACATTTAAAGAACTACCCAAAAAAGAGATTACCTGTCTAAGATTTCCTAATAACTTGAAATCGTTCTATAGTCCCACAATCAAAAAAGAACCGCATTTATCATTCACCATTCATAACTTATCATTAAAAACATCCGCTCCACGACATTTTTTTATAAATTAAGTAGACAGACTTGTCTGTTTGGTATTTTTGATTTATCTTTGCACTATGAAACATTCTCCAGTAAAGCAGAACATCATAGAAACCGCCTCAACCTTATTTTATAAAAATGGGTATAATTCTACTGGTATCAACGAGATTATTTCAAAATCAAAGATAGCAAAAGCAACACTATATAGCCATTTTAGATCAAAAGAAGACATATGCATAGAGTACCTTCGATATAAAAACGATGCCTTTGTCCAAGATATTGAGGCTTATTGTACCTCTAAACCAGAAGGTAAAGCCCAAGTAATGGCGATTTTCGATTTTCTTTTGAGCTTTTTTAAAGACAAAGACTTTAATGGATGTTGGTGTATCAAAACAATCGCTGAAATCCCTATTGATAATACAAAGATCAGAAACGAAATTCAACAACAAAAAATAGCCTTTATCAATTTTATAGCAGATTTAATCAAGAATAACTTGGAAGATAAATCAAAAAAAGAAACTCAAAGTTTAGCCAAACAAGTTTATTTATTGTACGAAAGTGCAGTAGCTGAAAGTCATTTACATCAAGAAGATTGGCCCATCAAAGAAGCCAAAAAAATAGGCACAATCATTTTAGAAAATAAATAATATTTTTTTATTACCATATAGACAGACTTGTCTGTCTTCAAAATATAAATATATCAAAATGAATAATTTTCAAAACAAAACAGCCATCATTATTGGTGGTACAAGTGGAATCGGAAGAGCAACAGCGGAGCAATTATTAGAAAAAGGAGCTAATGTACACATTGTTGGACGAAACCCTCAAAAGGTGAGTGATGCGCCCAATCTATTTAAGCATCAAGTTGATATTACCAAACGAGATCAAGTAGCACAATTGACTGACAAAATTGGGCAGTTATCTAACCTTCATTACTTAGTAAATGCATCAGGGATTTTTGGTCCAAAACCTTTTTTAGATCATACGCCCGAAGATTATGACTCCTACTTAGATTTAAATCGAGGCTTTTTCTTTATCAGTCAAGCGTCAGCAAAAGCAATGAAAAATAGTGGCGGAGGTTCTATTGTTAATGTGGGTTCTATGTGGGCAAAGCAGGCAGTTAAGGCAACTCCTTCGTCGGCTTATTCGATGCAAAAAGCAGGTTTACACTCCTTGACACAACATATGGCGATGGAATTAGCTGAACACAATATCAGGGTCAATGCGGTTTCGCCAGCAGTAGTAGATACGCCTGTTTATCATAGCGTTTTTGGAAGCGAAGAAGCAGCCAAAGAAGCCCTCGTTGGATTCAATAATTTTCACCCAATTGGAAGAAATGGAACTGCTAAAGATATAGCAGCGTCTATCGTATTCCTCTTATCAAATCAGTCCAGTTGGATCACAGGAACCATTTTAGATATAGATGGTGGAGTGATGGCAGGGAGAAACTAAATCCCTATTTTAAAATTTTTTAACCTCATAAAATAAATATACAATGGCAACAGAAATTAAAATCAAAAACATACCTACGGGTTATCAATCCATTATTTCAAATGGTAAACACACCATCATTGGTGATGAACCCATCGAAGTCAAAGGCACAGATTTGGGGATGACTCCTACACAATTGGTCTTAGCAGGTATCTCTATGTGTAAAGTCGCTACCATCCGAAATGTAGCAAGGCGAAAAAAGATTGAGATAGGCGATGTCGATGCTGAATTGAGCCAAGTCGCTAAAAGAAACAAGGATGGTTCTTTTACAACAGAAGTACATTCTGCTATCAAAATAGAAGGAGATATTACGGAAGAAGAAAGAGCGATGTTGATCAAAGAAGCAGATAATTGTTACGTGACTCGATTGATCAAAGGAGATTGGATTATTAACGAATCTACCGCATTGGATTAATTGCTAGAATACAAAAACGCACTAGTTCTTTTGGGGCTAGTGCGTTTTAGTGTTATTGTGATTATTTTAAATATAAAGTGGCTGCATTTATAAACCTTACTACTAAAATAGCGTCTCATAAACTATTAAAACTGATTTTGATATTTAACTAACTTAAAAAAATATTAACAATGAGACCATTCACTTTCTTACTATTATGTGCTAGTTTAGTTTTTTTGACATCTTGTGGAAACTGTGACGATAAAACTTTACAGGTCAATGATGACTTACTGGATTTTCTGCCTTATACTTCTGAAACCTCTGTATCATTTTCAAATGAAAATAACGAGACTCGTACTTACACCATTTCACCAGATGAAACAGTGAGAATAGATGATGAAGATGAATGTACCATCACGTCTATTCAACCTTATATTTATATGCAAAATGACGATCAACCTGAGTTTTTGCATATATGGTTTAATCGAGACGAAGATCTTTTGGGCGATAGAGATCAATTATGGGTAATTGTTAAAGAAGACGATCAAATTTCGGGTAGTGGAGCGATCTCAAATATCAATAATCTCGAAGATTTTACAGGAACAAGATCCCTAAATGGAACATCATTTGATGATGTCATTACGTTTGATATTGACAGTCAAAATTCTATAGTCCAAAAAGTATATCTGCAAAAAGATATAGGAATTATAGGTTTTGAATATCAAGATGTACTTTGGGTTATTAATTGATTGATGTAGCATAAAAAATGTAAAAACGCACTAGTTCTTTTTTGAGCTAGTGCGTTTGTGCAATTACAGTTGATTTGAATGAAGGTTAAGACGGTTCCTCGCCCTGAATGTATTAAATTCTAAAGCCTTCAGTTAGGAACGTGTACGAAATAAGTTCTTAAATTAGATATGACATTTCTTTGAGAAATGTCATATCTGGGACGACTAAATTACGAGTTTATTTCGTACCTATTCCTT
>JAHDBB010000492.1 GCA_020630635.1 Chitinophagales bacterium | reverse complement strand
ATGAAGTTTTTTTGCCAAAATACCGAGATTTTGGACACCCTAACTATCGGGTCTATTAGGGCGAGGACACAACGTTTATACAAAAAGGCATTTTAAATTTTTTAAAAAAATCACCAGTCACTTGCCACCAGTCACCAGTCACCCAAAATCACTCCTCTTTCTTCTTCTCTTTTTCTTGTTCCTTATAATTAGCGATATAAAACTCAATAGCAGCCGATACAAAATCATCTTGAGTCGTATGTACTTCTTTAAAAGTAGAATACAAAGCCACCTTCATCGCATCCCGCACCGTTTCAGGAATCGTAGCCGTCACACGTACATAGTTGGTTTCAGGATTTTTAGTACTAGGACGACCCTGTTTTTTCTTAGGCACTTCATTTTCAACAACAACTTCATCGTCTTCCTCTTTTTCCTTCTTTTTATTTTTAGGCATTCTCTTAGAAGGAGGAGTATTATCATTGGGCTTTGTTGACTTAACCTTATTAATTTTACCAAAGCCTTTACTAAAACTATTTTTATTATTGGTCATAATGTGTTATATGTTAGTTGATAACAGCAGAAGGGGAAATACTGTTAAGATTAATTAAGGTGTATAATCTAGCAGATAGAATCGGCTACTTTATAAAAAGATCCATAAAAAATAAGAAAAGTATGGCTTGGCTTGGACTAAATCCCAATGGAAATATGGAAATTTAGAGAATCAGTCATAAAAGTTGCTATTCTCCTTTAGTAAGGATTACAAAATAAGACCAATATTTTGGGAAAAGAAATCCTGATTCAAGACAATGCGAAAAACGGACGGTCCGACGTTTCGGTCATAGCTGTGCTACGATGAGGCTTTTCAACGTAGAATTGGATCAAAAGATCATTGCCCAATGTGGAAGTTATTTTGTGTTCGTTACTAATGCAAAGCCGCCCGAAACCAATTCAACTTATCTATGCTTGCGGACTTACAATCAAATATTTTAAATTTTCTTGCTCTTTGATTCAGATAGAACTTAACGAAATAAAATTTTATAGAAAGCTACTTTTTAAAAAACGATATTCTTTAAGAATAGCTCTAAATGAATCATGTTATTGGTCTACGCTTTTAAAATTAATAAATGTTCGTTGTAGGAACAGTTTGCAACTGTTCTCATGTCTAAACCTCAATATTAGTTGCTAATGCGTATATCAATAGTAGGTCGCTACTTCAATAATTTATTCAGTTACTATTAGGTACAAACTCTAAAAAATTAGCCCCGATAGTAGTGGTATTGCTGTGAAGCTTGGCTCATTCAAATGATGACTTTGAGTCACCATTTGACTCTGAAAGGCTAAAACAGCAATAAGAACGGATAGCGGGACTTTCCTTTACGACGAAGGATTTAACCCTTCGCTCCTAAAAGGAAAAACCACGAAACAAACTACATTAATAATTGATTGTCAACAATTATTAACTCATCTATTGTTCTTCTTCGCCAGTATCCATAATAAAATCAAATATTTCTGCACCTAGTTTACTAATTTCATCTTGTGCTTTCTTATCATTGGTACTAAAGATACTCTGATGTTGTAAATGGTAGCGTGTAAATTCTACCCTTTGTCCGATTTCCGTTTTAAAAACTTTAATGCCTTGTTTATTGAGTTCCTTTCTAATTTCTTGACTAAAAGAACTTCCTTTGATATTCATATTGATAACAATACCAAATTTTAGAAAAGGGTTGACACTCAAAGCTTCTAAAACTAATTCAATGGTACGATTGATAGCTAGATAATCATTGACAGAAGGTTTGGTTGGAATGAGAATACAATCACTAATAGAAAATAAAGGTTTTACATTCTCAAAAACATAAGGCGGGGTATCTATAATAATAAGATCATAGTCGCTCATTTTACGTAGATCATGAATATCAGTAAGAGCGTCATAATCAACTAAATGAACCCCTGCCAGCTCTTTGCCCTCTTTTTTCCCAAAAGAAGCAAATAAGTCTGTAATCGTTCCTTGTTCGTCAATATCAACAATCGCACATTTATCGCCTTGTGTAAAAAAGTATTCTGATAGGGTTAGGCTAAGCATACTTTTGCCAACCCCACCTTTTTGGTGAGAAACACAAATAATAACAGGTTCCTTTGCCATATGTGCAAGTATTTTTGTCAATCAACAGGATAGAATCTAACCAGAAGGCGGTCCCATAACTGTTCTAATGAATTGATGGTTTATAAATAGCACATCAAAAGACATTTGGGGCAAAAGGATTGGATACAAGATGGTAAGCTACACTCAATCAAATGGGTGTAGAAATCTAAAATTCATAGAGTGAGCAATTCTATGAAAAAATAAAGTTTAAAGTTTGCAATTTAAAAAAAGATACATTTAGAAATGAAGGAAAAAATTATATATTTTATCCTTCAAGTTGTAAAATTACCATTTTTTGTGACTTTATGCAAGGTTTTATGTGTTTTTAATGTTTAAATCAACAAAAATATTCTAGATACATACGTTTTATTCCTATTTTTATTTTTTTTGCGTAAAAATAAAGGATTATAGTCCTGTTACGATAAGAAAAATAATCTGCATTTTAAAATATTTTTTGTATATTTGTAGTATTGTATCAACTTACACAAACACCTACATATTAGTGGTAGGATTGCAAAGCATGCTCAAAAGACCTAATCCACAGAAGCTCTAGTCTGTATATTAATGTCTTGCCATATAAATTTTTAATGTATCATCCAATCAAGATTGTTTTAATTTTGAAATAGTAAAGGATTGTCAGTAAAAAAAAATACTGTCATCTTTTTGCTATATTTATATATGTCACCTTTTAATTCCACATTAGAGAGTGAACCAACCAACCAGTATTATGACCAATTGGAGCAATGAACTAAAACAACTCGAATCTGTTCGTGAAAAACTAACAGGACGGATGGCTATATTAAAGGAGGAAATGGACTCACTTGCTATTGTCGTTGAAGATATAAATACTTTGACAAGGGTGAGGCGAGTCTTGGAAATAATTGTTGAAACTGTTAGTGATCAACTTCTTTCGATTCCTATCAAAGAAGGAACCCTTTCGCTTCTCAAACAATTAGAACCCCTCCAAAAAATACCTCGTCCTGTCCTGAATGCTATGTTTCGTCTTGAAAAAACAACCATTTATCAAGCAGAAATGGGCTATTATGACAATCGAATTGAACAACTAAGAGAGGTTTTGACAGATAGTGCTTTGGTAACTGAGTGGTTTTTGGAAAACTACAAGCTAGATAGTACCAAATTAAGAACGCCCAATGGAAAAAGCACTCAACAAGATGAGGATAACTCACTCATTGCTAAAATAAAGGATGAGTTGGAAGTGGCTATCAGTAAAGGACCCAAAGTGGCAAAAACGGTTTCACCTCCCTCCATGCCAATTGAACCAGAGATCAATGAATTTACAGCTCCACCACCTGAACCCGTTATTGATAATGATTTTGAAACTCAAAAAAACACAATTAGACAAATCCCTCCTCCAATTGATCCGTCCAATACAACAGATGCAGCAGAAGAAGAAAACAATCGAAACAACAAGATTACCCTTATTCCTTACCGACAAGGTTCTTTCTGGGGATTTGTAGATCCTGATAAAAATACCATTATCAAACCCCAATATACTGATGTTGAACCCTTTATTGTGGATATAACAGCCGTTAAACTAAAGAATAAATGGGGTTTTATCAATAAAGAAGGTAAAACAGTGGTGCCATTCCAATATGATGAGGCAGGTTCATTCAAAATTGGATTATCAAGAGTTCGCAAAGGTCAACAATGGGGATTTGTCAATAAAAAAGGCGAGGAGACCGTTCCGACCCAATACGATGGCGTTTTAGGAGGTTCTGCTGGATTGGCCATTGTAAGACAAGGTGATAAATGGGGCTTTACCAATAAATACGGAAAAATCTTTATAGAGCCTAAGTTCCAATATGTTTATCCTTTTTCTGATGGTTTAGCAGCAGTGATGAATGACACCGGTAAATGTGGCTATATCAATCGAGAAGATGCACTCATCATCACTTTCATGTATGACTACGGAGGACCTTTTAGAAGTGGATTAGCCGTAGTTGAGCTATTTGGTAAACGAGGTTACATCAACAAAAGTGGTCGAACCATCATTCCATTGGATTACGACAAAGCCAATGATTTCAGAGGAGGATTAGCAGCCGTCAAGAAAGACCATAAGTGGGGTTTTATCAACAAGTCAGGTGACGAAGTGATCGACTTCAAATACGACTATGCTTTTTCTTTTTACGGCACATTAGCCTTAGTACAAAAACATGGAGAATGGGGCTATATTGATCGAGAAGGCAACGAAGTGATTTCCATTATGTACAACAATGCCGATTCCTTTTCCGAAGACCTCGCTGCGGTACAGGTAGATGACAAATGGGGAGTAATTAACAAAGAAGGTAAGATGGTCATTCCTTTTGAATACGATTTTGTTGGCAACTTCACCAACGGTATCGCTTTCATCATCAAAAATAAAGGCAAGACCAAAGGCTTTATTGACACAGACGGCTACGAATATTTTTCAGATTAAAAGTGGTTTCTTTTTTAGGAGCGAAAGGACTTCGTAATGGTGAATTGTGAATGATAAATTATTAAATGTGGTTCACGTAACTTTTCTTTTTAGGGAGCGAAAGGTTATTACTCTTTCATCGCAACGGCAAGTCCCGCTATCCGCTCTTATAAATGCGCCAACGTTTTAGGCAGCCACCGCATTGCATTTATACCGCTCCTATCGGGGCTATTAGGTTGAGGACACAACCTGAGTATAAGGGGCGAAAGTGAGGATGTGACGTAAGGGGCGCTGATATTTTTTTATCGAAAAATCTTGTCTATAGACAAAAAATTACACAAGAACCGAAACGTCCTTCGTCCCCAAACCAAGAAAAGAACCGAAACGTCCTTTTCGTCCCAAAACCAAGAAAAGAACCGAAACGTCCCCTCGTCCCCAAACCAAGAAAAGAACCGAAACGTCCCTTTCGTCCCCAAACCAAGAAAAGAACCGAAACGTCCCTTCGTCCCAAAACCAAGAAAAGAACCGAAACGTCCCCTTCCGTCCCTTTTTAAAACGTCCCCTCGTC
>JAHDBB010000491.1:3858-5105 GCA_020630635.1 Chitinophagales bacterium | reverse complement strand
CCTAGAATCAGGATTTTTAGGATTGTTGGATTTTCTTGATTTTATCGGTTCTTTCGTGACTTCATCCTAAAGAATGAAGTAGAGCATTTTTCTATTTTTAGGAGCTAAGGGTTCTTTGCTTCGTCGTCTTGGAAAGTCCTGCTATCCGTTCTTATTCGTGTTGCCAACGTTTTTCTAAGCCAACGCTTCTACACGAATACCACTTCTATCAGGGCTAGATCGTTGCGGTCTCAACCTATAACATGAAATAAATCGATTTCAAATAAATAAAAAACAAAAAAATCACCAATTTAAAGTTTCAATTTTCTTTTAAGATAATCATAACAATTTTTATAGGAAGTATTCGTAACATCTACATGTATCTCTTTCATCCGCTTAACTTTGATATAAAGCTGTTGGAGCTTGGTTAAATTTTTAAATGTTTCTAAAGAAAAGTGAGTAATAGGATTATTGATAACAAATAGATAAGTCAAATTAGATAATTCTGAAAAGACAGTAATATCCGTAATCTGATTGAAACCCAAATAAAGTTCTTCTAATTTGGGAAATCGAGTAAGCACAGAAATATCACTGATTTGATTTCTACTCAAACACAAAAGCTTGAGCTTAGATAGATTTTGCAAAGGCGTAATGTCTATTATTTTATTATTATAGAGATTGAGATAATCTAAAGATTGAAGTTCAGACAAAAAAGAAATATCTTGGACTTGACATCTTAATATAAGTAGAGATTCAATGTTAGAAAGGTCTGCTATATTGGAAAAATCGGGGATGTTATTATCAGAAAGACTAAGTTTCTTTAATTTGTTGAGTGATGACAATACAGGAAGTTGTTGGATTGGATTGTTCATACACTCAAGTACTTCTAAATTGGAAAGTTGACTCAAAGGACTCATATCCCTCACTTTATTTTTTCTCAAATCAATCTTTTTCAATTGAGTAAATCGAGACAAAATACTTATATTTTCTATCTGATTACTTCCCAAGTCTAAATCTTCTATATGTGTACATTCTTGCAACAAAGGATACTCTTCTAATTTTTTGATTCTACCCGAACGCAAACAAAGTTCTTTACTTTGGGTTTCGAGACATTCTTGAATAGCTTGTCTATTTTGCTTTTTGCCCATAATGTTTTTGGTGATTGATAGAAATAAATAGCAATGCAAAAGTGATTACACTTTCAAATGATGTTTGAGATAGTCATAACAATTATCAAAACCACCATCATCAGCATAAAGATTCACATT
>JAHDBB010000491.1:0-3758 GCA_020630635.1 Chitinophagales bacterium | reverse complement strand
ACTTGTAAACTTTCTAGTTGAGTCAATGGAGTCAAATCCTTAATTTTATTATGACTTATATCCATCTCTTCTACTAATTCAAGTGCAGATAAATCTGGAATTTCTTTAATCTTATTATAACTTATATCAATATTTTTCAATTGAGAAAGTTGAGTTAAAACCGTCATATCCTCTATACGATTGCCACCTACTTGAAGTAATTCTAAATTTTTATACTGCTCCAAAAAAAATAAGTCTGTAATTTTGCATTGACTTATAGATATGGACTTCAATTTTTCAAAAGGAGGCAAGGTAAAAAAGTCCCCGACAGGATTTTCGCTCAATTCTAACTGTTTGACATTTTTCAAAGGAGACAACAGCGAGTAATCCTCAATTTTATTGCCATACAACTCCAAATCTTCTATGTGAGTACATTCTTGCAAACGAGGATAATCTTCTAGTTTTTTCATGTTACCAAAGCGTATATACAATTCTTTACTTTGAGTTTCTATACATTCTTTAATATATTGTTTATTTTGTTTTTTGCCCATAATGGTTTCAGTGATTTTTAAGGGTGGTTAATAACAGAAAAAAGAGGAACATCTCAATAAGACATTCCTCTTTCATTTATTGCTGTTTTCAAAAGACACACATTTAGCCTTTACAACAATAATTGCATTTATGGTTGTTCTAAAAATAAAAAAAGAGCAGTAAACGCTTGTTACTCCTCTTCGTCTGAACTTAAATATTTTTGTGCCATCTCATAGATAACAGTATTCTCTAAATGCACGATACCGCCGCCTGGTCCTTTTTCGATGTGGATGTCCGCAACAGCTCCCTGTGCATAATTGGCTCCACCAAAGTAGTTTCTTACAGATTCGACAGAAATACCCAACTCATCAGCAATTTTATGCATAGTTCCATCAGGCAATTTGTCT
Source organism: Chitinophagales bacterium (assembly GCA_020630635.1). Lineage (GTDB taxonomy): Bacteria > Bacteroidota > Bacteroidia > Chitinophagales > UBA2359 > JAHDBB01. The sequence continues at coordinate 2,841 of JAHDBB010000491.1, read as the reverse complement.
TTCATGGCTCGTAATTCATTGAAGGTAATATTCATAGTGGAAAGATTTTGTTAGAAAATAGGAAGATATTCTTAGATGTAGGATACAAAAAAATACAGTAGCTACTATGGTTTCCTTTAAAAAAAAGGATGTGTGTTTTGTTCCCTAATACTACTGCTAAAAGTAAGTTTTTTTTTTAAGAATTCAAAACATGTGTAAGTTTTTTTTAAAACAATTTCAATTTTATATAAATAGTGAGAAAAAAACCAAGTATTATTTTTTATATTTATCCATTGTTTTTATTTGTCCAAAAAAAATATATGAGAAGCGTAGTCATTCTTTTACTAACTGGAGTATTTTTATTTTCTTGTAAATCTCAAAAAGGAAACAAATCTTCCATTCCTTACAAAAGCCCAATCTATGGATTAGCCACTCCTTTTCAATTGACAGGAGAAAAAAGTGAACTCATTTTACAAGATTATTTTTCTAATCCTCGACTCATTGATTCCATTTCAGTTCCCAAAAATCTCATCACTTCTTTTTCCAAAGACACCAGCAAGTTAGGTATTTTTATAAAAGAAGAAAATCAACTTTCTCCATTAACTGAAATACAATGTTGGATAGATGGAACCCCCTACTCTATCCTTTTAAAAAAATCTCGCAAGATTCAACACCGTTTCCAATTCGATCCCAAAGGTCAAAAATATACAACGGTCAAAGTCGCAGGTAATTTCAATGACTGGAATCCCAATAATACACTACTTCGATTAAACAGGGGAAAATGGCAAGCCTCTTTACCTATGAATCCAGGAGCCTATCAATATCAAATTGTTGCTGATGATCAATGGATGTTAGATCCTGCCAATCCCGACTCTGTGGACAACAATATTGGTGGTTTTAATTCTTTATTAGTCGTTGGTAAAAAAAATAACAATCTCATTCCTCAACTCTTTACCAAAAGTTTCAATGAAAAAAACATCACTTTAGGCATCAATGGAAAGGCTCAAAAAGTCATCGCTCTTTGGCAAAATGAAAAGCTGAAGATCAAAAATACAGGAAGTGAAATTGTCATCGAAATTCCCAAAGTAGCAACTAGTTTAAAGCGGTCTTTCATTCGAGTTTTTGCTCACAATTCACATGGAGCATCCAATGACTTATTGCTCCCTTTAGAAAAAGGGAAGCTTATACAATCTTCTACTCAACTCAATCGCCAAGACAAACACGCCAACATTTTATATTTTATGATGGTGGACCGTTTCAACAATGGCAATAAAAATAACGATCAAAAAGTAAGAGATGCTGAGATTGAAGAACGTGCCAATTATTATGGTGGCGACTTAGCGGGCATCACTCAAAAAATTCAAGACGATTATTTTTCCAATCTAAATATCAATACGATTTGGCTTTCTCCGATTACTCAAAATCCAGAGGAAGGTTTTATTGAATATCCTCAACCTCGTCGAAAGTATTCAGGTTATCATGGTTACTGGCCCATTTCATACACAGAGATAGATCACCGTTTTGGAACCGATGCAGAACTAAAAGAGTTGGTCGAGGCAGCACATAGCAAAGGTATAAACGTACTCTTAGATTTCGTTTCCAACCATGTTCATGAACAAAATCCCATGATTCAAGAAAACCCTGATTGGAAAACCAATCTATACTTAGAAGACAGCACCATCAATATCAGACTATGGGATGAGCAACGCTTGACCACTTGGTTTGATACTTTTTTGCCAAGTTTGGATTTTTCACAAGAAGAAGTCATCGAGACTGTTACAGACTCTGCCCTTTTCTGGATACAAGAATACAACTTAGACGGTTTTCGACATGACGCTACCAAGCACATCCCAGAAACTTACTGGCGCAATTTGACCACAAAGTTAAAACAAGAAGTCATGTTGACGAAACAAAAAGACTTATACCAAATTGGCGAAACTTTTGGCAGTCGGGAACTCATTGGAAGTTACGTAAACAGTGGACAATTAGACGGACAATTTGACTTCAATCTTTACTTTGATGCGAGAGCTGTTTTCGCCATTGACCAAGAAAGTTTTATTCGTCTCAATCAATCTTTACAAGAAAGTTTTGAATATTACGGGCATCACTCCTTGATGGGCAATATCAGCAACAACCATGATATGCCTCGTTTCATCGCCTATGCAAGCGGTGATTTACGCTTCGATGAAGACCCAAAAGAAGCTGGTTGGAATCGCAAAATTGAGGTCAGTGATCCTGTGGGTTATCAAAAGTTATCTTCCCTCATTGCGTTTACGATGACCATACCAGGCGTTCCTGTCTTATATTATGGTGACGAGATTGGAATGACAGGAGCCAATGACCCCGACAACCGCCGTCCGATGCGTTTTAATAACTGGAATGACAATGAACAAAAAGTCCATAAAAATGTCCAAAAATTAGCTGAATTGAGACGCAACAACTTAGCTTTTATTTATGGGGATTTCAAAGTTTTAGAAGTCACCAAAGATGTGTATATTTACAGCCGTTCTTATTTCGACAACCACACCATTGTCCTATTCAATAAGTCCAACAAAGCCCAAAAGATGCGTATCAATATAGACGCTTCTCTAAAAGGCAAAACCCTTAAATCCCATTTCAACGGTACGATAGAAAAAAGCGGTTCAACTTTAGGCATTCAATTACCACCGAATAGCTTTGAAGTCTTAGTGAGTCCATAGTTTTAGGAGCGAAAGGTTTGATCCTTCGTCGTCACAGAAAGTCCTGCTATCCGTTCTTATCGCTGTCGCCAAGCTCTACCGCAAGTCTTTTCGACTTGTGGTCTAAAGCAAAACTACAACAGCGATACCACTACTATCAGGGCTAGTTGGTTAAGGACAGAAC
>JAHDBB010000012.1:25021-29955 GCA_020630635.1 Chitinophagales bacterium | reverse complement strand
ACCAAACGTTCAGATTCTGCATCCAAAGCACTGGTCGCCTCATCCAAAATCAAAATCGGAGGATTCTTTAAAATCGCCCTTGCAATCGTCAGCCGTTGCTTCTCGCCCCCACTCAATTTATTGCCCCTATCGCCAATAAAGGATTGATACCCTTTATCCAATTGCATAATAAAATGATGAGCATTCGCAATCTTTGCCGCTGCTATAATATCCTCCCTAGACGCATTAGGATTGCCCAAAGCGATATTGTTATAGACCGTATCATTGAACAAAACCGCTTCCTGTGTCACCACCCCAATCAAAGACCGCAAGCTCTCTAAATCAATCTCTTTGATCGAATGACCATCTATCAAAATATCGCCAGCCGTTGTATCAAAAAAGCGAATCAATAAATCGACAATGGTTGACTTTCCAGCACCAGAAGGACCGACTAAAGCCACACTTTGTCCCTTATAGACCGTTGCATTTATATCTTTCAAAACAATCTGATCGACTTGATCTTCATACGCAAAAAAGACATTTTGATACTCAATTTGACCTTGAAAATCGGTCAGTTGAATCGCCTCTTTCGCATTCTGAATCGGGTTTTCGACCTCTAAAACCTCCTCAATTCGTTCCATTGAAGCCATCCCTTTGATAATGCGGTAGTAAGCCGTCGAAAAGGCTTTGGCAGGCGGAATGATTTGAGAGAAAATCAACATAAAGGTGATAAAAGCCTCTGCTGTTAAACTCTGGGATTGATTACCCAAAATCATATTGCCTCCAATATACAAAACCAGTACGACTACTGCAATCGCCAGTATTTCGGTCAAAGGAGAAGCTACTTCTTTCTGTCTCAAAACCCGTGTCATTAAGTCAGATTGATCCTGATTTTCTCTATCAAACTTTTGTGTCACGATCTCATTGGCATTGAAGGCTTTTAAAATCCGTAAACCGCCAATGGATTCCTCAATAATCGAAATAATATTGCCTTGTTTATCTTGCGCCTTTGCCGAGTTTTGTTTGAGCCTCTTTCCAATTTGAGCGATAATGAGGCCTGTAATGGGCAGAACCACTAGTACAATCAGCGTCATCATGGGGCTAATATAAATCAATGCCCCCAAATAAAGTAAAACAGTGATGGGTTCTTTAAACAAAATCTCTAAAACACTCAAAACGCCCCATTCGACCTCTTGGACATCCACCGAAGTACGAGCAATCAAGTCGCCCTTTCGTTTTTCTGAAAAGTAAGAAACAGGCAAAGACAACATTTTTTCATACATGGCATACCTCAAATCTTTCACCACTCCTGTTCTGATGGGAGCCAAGAAAAACAAAGCAGCATATCGAAACACATTTTTTACCACAAAAACAAAGGCGACTACACCACAAATAAACAAAAGCCCTTGATTTTTACCATTTTGTGTTATAACATGGTTGAGTTGGTAATAAAAATATTGAATGAGGCTTTCGATATTAAAGGAAAGGGTAGGAGCTTGTGTAACAGCTTCGATTTTATCAAATAAAATGCCTAAAAATGGTCCTACCATTGTGAGAGAGACCAATGAAAAGACAATGGCGACCAGATTGCACCCAATATTGAGAAGTGCAAAATGCCCGTATTTCTTTAGAAAGGAGAGTATGTTCCAAAAACTTTTCATGAATCAGGATAAAGATACTAGCAATTTTAGGTAGTTTTGTCGAATCGTTTTGTATTTATCTAAAGTTAATTAAAATTTATGGAGTCAAGAAGACAACAACAAGTCGCTAAGTTGGTCCAACAAGCATTGAGCCAAGTATTTCAAGTAGATGGTGTAGCAATCTATGGAAAAGCTTTTGTCACCATTAGTGGAATCAAAGTGACCCCTGATTTATTGATTGCTAGAGCCTATCTTAGTATTTATAACGTTGAAAACAAAGAGGAAATTTTGGAGAATATCCAATCAAATACCTCGTATCTTAGAAAAAAAGTGGGGTCTAAAATTCGTAATAAGATTCGTCAGATTCCAGAGTTGGAGTTTTTTATGGACGATACACTTGATGCGGTTTTTAAGATAGAGGGGATTTTTAAGAAAATGGAGGAGGAGGAGTGATACAGCGGACGTTTCAAAATAACTAACATAAAAAAACATTCTAAAAATATGACAACTTTCAACTTCCCATCCGATTTTATGTTCGGAACCGCCACCGCTGCCCTACAAATTGAGGGTGGAGATCGCAACAACAATTGGTACGAATGGTGTGAAATGGGTAAAACTTTAGACGGTAGCCATTGTATCGTTGCCAATGATCATTGGAACCGAATAGACCAAGATATCGAACTGATGAAAGACCTCAATTGCCAAACCTACCGATTGGGTCTCGAATGGAGTCGCATTATGCCCACACCCACCACCTTTTCAGCCGAAGCCATTCAGCATTATCGAGAAGAAATCTCCAAACTCATAGATGCAGGTATTCATCCATTGGTTACGCTTCATCATTTTACCAATCCACTTTGGTTGGAACACCATGGAGCTTGGACGAATCCCAAAAGTGTAGAATACTTTTTGAAATATACCGAGTATGTTGTCAATGAGTTGGGCGATCTTGTGCGAGATTGGGTTACGATTAATGAACCCAATGTGTATTTAGCAATGGGATATTTTGTAGGGATTTTTCCTCCAGGCAAAAAAGGTTCTGTCAATGAGTATTTCAAGGGAGCTAAAAATATGATTTTGGCGCATTTGCAAGCCTATGATATGATTCATAAAATGCGATCAGAAAAAGGCTTTTTAAGTACCAAAGTTGGTGTGGCTCATCATCTTCGCATCTTTGAACCCTTTAACCAAAATCGCCTTTCTAAAATGAGCTGTGGGACGGTTGCTCACCTTTTTGAAACCATCTTTTTGGAAGGAATGACACATGGCAAAATTGTTCAACCATTGGGCAAAGGATTTCCGCATGGTGAAAGAGTGTTTTCTGATTTTATTGGTTTAAATTATTACTCTAGAGATTTGATCAAAGGCTCGCCTAATCCTTTGACTTTGTTTGGGGATCGGATTGTGAAAAAAGGAAGTCCTGTCAATGATTTGGGATGGGAAATTTATCCAGAAGGTATCTATAAGATTTCTAAGTTTTTGTATCACAAGTATAAGCTACCCATTTTTGTTACAGAGAACGGAACAGCGGATGCAAAAGATGCTTTTAGAGCGCAGTATATTTACGACCATCTTTATCACTTACATCGAGCGATTGAAGAAGGCATCCCTGTACAACGGTATTATCATTGGACATTGATGGATAATTTTGAATGGCTAGAAGGTTTTAGCGCACGTTTTGGATTGATTCATCACGATGTTGAAACACAAGAAAGAACCATTCGACAAAGTGGACATTTTTATAGCGAAATATGTAAAACAAGAAGTGTGTCTAAAGAGATGTTGGCTAAGTATAAGCCAGCCGAATAGTGTTTTTATAGATTGAGGGAGCTATTTCTTTATCAATCGGATTGCTGGTTCGTACGGGTAGGTGGTTCTTTAAATGTAAAGCTATTTTAAGTGATGAAAATTTTGATAGCAAGGGAATAAATTCCCTCGCTCAGTAAGGTTTCAAATAAGGTCAAAGCGAGGGACTTTAGAAAATAATGTCCAAAGCTACTCGCAAGGGAATTGTAAGAATCTATTGTTACTTTTTTATTACTTGTAACGCCAATTTACCTTTGGGCGAATTGGTGGTTACTACACCTGTTACAAACTGTTTGTCGCTAATCCCTAATTTAAGCAAAGCATTTTGAAACTGTTTCCCTTTTGTATTGGCTTTTGTGCCATCCGTTAAGGCTACTTTTGCATGAGGGTAAGCAGCTAAAATAGAGCCAATTTCTTTGACCAATTTTTGATTATTGGCTTTGTTGCCTAAGACAAAGGTTTGTGGTGCTTCTAGGCTGCTTCCTTCTAAAAAGTCGGCTAGCTTTGCTTGGGCAGAGTTGGACGGGAGGTTGAATAATTTGGAACCTTTGAAGGCTTTTCTTTTTTTCTTAGGTTTCTTTTTGGTCACTTTGATGGGCATATTGTGGTTTTCTGCTTGCGAGTTGTTGTTGGAAGTGACATTATTGACGGACTTAGTAGTGGCTGAAGTATTAGAAGAGGCGACAATGCCTTGATTCGTGTTTTCTTCACTTTGAGTGCTACATCCTATTAAACATAGTGTACAAATAACTAATAGATAAGAGAAAATTCTTTTGTTCATAACAATTGGTCTTTTTGCAAAGATAAGGTATTGAAAGATTTTTTGAGTTTTGAGAACTAATTTTTCTTTTTAGGTGTAGTAATATATGAATCAAATATTCTATTTCACATGAATTATCCTGTTATAGCTGAACCCAAATTTTTAGGTGTATGTTCTTGGCTTTCATACAAATTAGGTATTGAAGTCGGTATCATACGTGTGCTTTTTGTTGTTACTTTTATCTTTGGATTCGGTTCTCCACTTTTGTTTTACTTCTTTTTAGCTTTTATTAAGATGATTCTATAGTTGAACTAGACAAACTACTCAATTAAGTATAAAGCAAGGGCTAATTTTAGGGTTTTGTGAATAATGAAATCATTACTTGCCACTTTTTTATTGGAAAATTCGTTAGCTTACATGATGTTTTTTCAAAAAAAATGGCTTCGATTTATTCATACCTTATTATTAGCCTTTATTATTTGGGGATTCCTTTATAATATTGGCTGGTTGTTGGCTTTGGGGCTGGTGGGTGTGTTGATGACGGAAGGTCATGACTTGCGACTTTCTCCTAAAATTCCTTCCTTTTTTCTTTCCTTCTTTTCCTTATTTTATCTTTTCATTGTAGGTATTGTTGCCTATTATGCTTCTACGCATTTTACCCATTTTTTTAGTATTCGTCTTGCCTTGATGCTTTGGTTATTTTCTGCTTTGATGGTTTTTATCTTGAAAGTGATCTATGAGTTTCGGTA
>JAHDBB010000012.1:20625-24921 GCA_020630635.1 Chitinophagales bacterium | reverse complement strand
GGTTATTTTCTGCTTTGATGGTTTTTATCTTGAAAGTGATCTATGAGTTTCGGTAGATATGGGACGTTTTCGGCTCTTTTCGTGGTTTTTGGGACGAAGGGACGTTTACAAATGGGACGAATGGGACGTTTTCGGTTCTGTTCGTGGTTTTTGGGGCGAAGGGACGTTTACAAATGGGACGTTCTCGGTTCGTTTCGTGGTTTTTGGGGCGAATGGGCGTTTTTATCAAAGATCAATAAATTATTTGCTGTATTAAAAGTAGCATCCCCTTACTTCACTCTATTTATGACAAGTTGATTCGATTATTAAAAATCAACGTTCCCTCACGCTACATCGTCACATTTTCCCCTTTCTTCTGGTACTAAGAAGTGGTGTCCATAACCATCTAGACCCGATAGCAGCGGCTATGGCAAAAAGGCTGGCTTTTACCATAAGTTGAAAAAACTTGCAGTAGGGAGGCTTTGCCATAATAGCGTATAGCGGGACTTTCTGTAGCGACGAAGCACCTAAAAATGCTCTCCTAATCATCTTTCAAAATAAACAAATCATATAAGTCAATTTGAAAATTCAATAGTTTTTGAAAACTTTTTTGATTTTAAGGTGTTCGATATTGTATAAGTGATAAAAAAATGAGTAAATCGGTCAGAATACCTCAATGGATGAAGTACGTCCTATTGGTCGCAGGTATTTACAATTTGTTATTTGGTTTATGGGCTATTCTTTTTCCAAATACCTTCTTTTCATGGTCTGGAATGGCATTGCCTCAATATCCTGAACTCTGGCAATGCATTGGTATGATTGTCGGTGTTTATGGTATCGGTTATATTATTGCCTCTACCAATCCTTTGCGTCATTGGCCCATTGTATTGGTTGGTCTTTTGGGAAAAATCTTTGGTCCTATTGGTTTCCTAAAAGCATGGTTGATAGATGGTACATTTACACCTATGGCTGGTGGGATGATTCTATTCAATGATTTGATCTGGTGGATTCCTTTTGGTCTGATTTTGTATAAGGTCTACCGAAAAGATTATGACACAGACGATTCTTTGGTCCATCTGTTTAGTAGCGATGAAATGTACTCTTTGGACATGTTTGAGACATCAGAAGGATTGACATTGGATGAAATGTCCAATCGTTGGCCTACTATGCTAATTTTTCTCCGACATTTTGGTTGTACTTTTTGTCGGGAAGCTTTGCAAGATTTGGCTAGCTGTAAAGAAAAAATCGAAGTGCTAGGAACACGAGTGGTATTGGTTCATATGTTAGAAGAAGATTGTGCCAGTAGAGAACTTGAAAGATTCGGTTTGACAGATATTGCACATATTAGTGATCCCGAAAGTATCTTGTATAAAAAATTCAAATTGAGACGAGGAACCATTGGACAATTATTCGGACTCAAAGTTTGGATTCGTGGAATTGATGCGGGTTTGTTAAAGAGCAATGGAGTCGGACGGGCAAAGGGTGATCCTTTTCAAATGCCTGGTGTTTTTATCATAAAAGACGGCAAAGTAGTGAAAAAATATGTGCATCAGTCGGCTGCGGATCGTCCTGATTATCAGCAAATGGCGGCTTGTGAAGTGTAAAAATCAGGTGATTAGACGCATTAAAGCAGTCAGATTTTCAAAACCTGACTGGCTTAGCCAAATAACTTTAAGAAATGTTTGCTTTGTAAGACTTGTCATCTATCATCATTTTTGCAATAATTTCACACATAATTTCAGAGGTCCCACCACCGATAGTTCCCAAGCGACTATCTCGATACATACGCGCCAACGGATATTCTTCCATAAATCCATATCCACCGAACATTTGAAGGCAGTTGTAGGCAACTTTGTCGCTAAGTTGGGTGGCTAGAAGTTTTGCCATCGCTGCCTCTTTTACAATATATTCGTTCTTATCAAAACGCTCACAAAGGGCATAGATAAAATACTTGTTCATCTCAATCTCGCTTGCCATTTGAGCGACTCGGTGACGCAATACTTGAAAGCGATTAATTTTTCTTCCAAAGGCTTCTCTTTCATTCATATATTGTAAAGCCACTTCCAACGCATATTCCGAAGCAGCCATCCCACCTATGGCCATAAAAAGGCGTTCTAAGGCGAAGTGTTGCATAATGTAGTAAAAGCCATGATTTTCTTTTCCCAACAAATTTTCAACAGGCACTTTTACATCATCAAAGGCCAATTCTGCTGTATCTGAAGCATGCCAACCCAACTTTTTTAATTTAGTGGCACTCAATCCTTCCATTTCTCTATCCAAAATCAACATACTAATGCCAGCCGACTTAGCACTAGGGTTGGTTTTGACTGCCACAATCAAAAAATCACTCAAAACACCATTGGTAATAAAAGTTTTTGAGCCATTGACAATATAATGGTCTCCTTCTCGAACGGCGGTTGTCCGCATCGCAGCAACATCAGAACCGCCAAAGGGTTCGGTAATAGCAAGACATCCAAAGATTTTGCCAGCGATACCAGGTCTCAAGTATTTTTCTTTTTGAAATTCGTTTCCTACTGCTTTCAAATGGGTCATGGCTAAAAATGGATGTGCGCCAATGGAAGCACCAAATCCTCCAGAATTGAGTCGAGCTATTTCTTCTGAAAAGATAACTGAATAGAAAAAATCTAGATTACTTCCACCATATTTTTCTTCTTGCATCAATCCAAAGTAGCCCATTTTGCCCATTTTTTCCCAGATAAAACGAGGCACTTTTCGTTGTTCTTCCCACTCATCAATATGGGGGCGGACTTCTCTATCAAAAAAGTCTCTTAAACTTTGGCGAAAAATTTGATGATCTTCTTTAAAATAGTAGTTCATGATTTTTATTTTTTAGTCCATAGTCCGCAGTCAATAGTCAATAGTTTTTTAGTGACAGGTGATTTTTTATAATGGTGATGAAAGGGACGTTGCTGTTCAATATTTGAAATCCTATTAATTTCGACATAATCCTAAAAATCCTATTCCTGTTTTGGGCTAGGAGCGAAGGGTTCGTCTTTCATCGTAACGGCAAGTCCCGCTATCCGTTCTTATCACCAAGCTACCCGAACCCTTTAGCCAATCCACATTGGTGATACCACTCCTATCGGGGCTAGTTGGTTGAGGACAGAACCTATAGTAGCTTAATAGAAAACCACTAGTCACCAGCTACTCGTCACTTTGAAAAACGTCCCATCGTCCCCTATCAAATCGCATAAATAAACAAAAAGAATGTTAAATCCTATTATTAGAGTGTTTTGTATTTTATATTTGAGAAGGTGACTATATTTTATTTCGTCAATCCAAAGAGATGTAAGTCAACTTTTAAACAAAAATCAAAAGAATCTTAATGAGCAAACACGATGTCATCATAGTAGGGGCAGGCTTATCTGGATTAACAGCCGCCATTCAACTTCAAAAAAGAGGTTTAAACATTCGAGTCATAGAAGCAAGTGATCGGGTAGGAGGTCGAGTCAAAACCGATAAAGTTGAAGGATTTTTGTTAGACAGGGGCTTCCAAGTACTCCTGACTGCCTACCCCGAAACCCAGCAATTTCTCGACTACGAACAACTGAACTTACGCAACTTTTTGCCTGGAGCCAAAATCTATTATGGCAATAAGTTCCATACCCTTTCTGATCCCTTTAGAAACCCAGTCGAAAGTCTCAAAAGTTTGACTTCTCCTATTTCTAATTTTGGAGACAAGCTAAAAGTTTTGGGTTTACGCAATCGAGCCAAACGATTGAGCATTGGCGAAATATTTGCACAGGCAGAAAAGCCAACGATTGATTACTTACACGAATGGCATTTTTCTAAGAAGTTTATCAAGTCTTTTTTTCAGCCCTTTTTAGGAGGGATATTTTTAGAACCCGACTTATTGACATCCAGTCGCATGTTTGAGTTTGTCTTCAAGATGTTTGGAACAGGTTATGCCGCTTTACCCGAAAATGGGATGGAAGCCATTCCTCAACAATTGGCTAAGAAATTAAAAGAAGATACGATTTTACTCAATACAAGAGCCGTTCACATTGCACCAGAAAATGTGATGGTCGATGATGGACAAACGTTAGAAGCCGATGCGATTTTGATGGCGACAGATGCACACACTACCCAAAAGCTACTTCCTCAATTGGAGCTTAAAACGCCAATGAACAATGTACGTTGTCTGTATTTTACGGCTGACGAACCACCTATCAAAGATGCTTACTTACTATTGAATGGCTCTCAAAATGGCTGGATCAATAATATTGCTATTCCGACCAATGTACATAAGTCTTATGCACCAGAAGGAAAGGCGTTGATTTCTGTATCTATTATTCG
>JAHDBB010000012.1:10103-20525 GCA_020630635.1 Chitinophagales bacterium | reverse complement strand
GTGAAGTAGCTGGTGATGGGTGACGTTTTAAGATGGGGTGAACATTGATAAAAGAGTGACGACGGGACGATTGCTGTTCTTTTCGTGCTTTTGGGACGAAGGGACGTTTATTTTTAATTCAAACATAAATTAAGTCAATTAATAAGATAAAACGTCCCTTTACGTCACATTGTCCCTCTCGTCCCATTTCTAACACTAAGCAGTACTTTCCAAAACCAACTAGACCCGATAGCAGCGGCTATGGTGAAAGTGCTTGGCTAAGAGGTTTGGTGAGGCTTCACCATAATAGCGTATAGCGGGGAGACCCATTGCGATGAAAGAGTAATAACCGTTCTCTCCTAATAACAAACAAATAGATTCTTAGGATGAGTTTGAACCTTCATCTTTCCTATGTGTTAAATATCAGCAAACATCGTGATGCAATTAAATCAAAAACAAACAACATGTTAGGATACCGATTTTCCGAATACCAATCTCCCAACGATCAACGTTCCGATTTTGAAAAATTACTAGATGTCTTTTTACAATTACTGGTTTATACCTCTGGTGATGTGGCAGAAGCCTTGTCGTGGATGAATGAATTGGACAAGGAATATAACTTGACCAGCAATGAGTATGGAATGGGCGACTTTATTGAAGATTTGAAGAAAAACGGATACATTGATAGTGATGATCCACAAGGCGGCTTAGGAGGTTTTCAAATTACGGCAAAAGCCGAACGCTCTATTCGCCAAAGATCACTTGATGAGATTTTTGGAAAATTGAAAAAGTCGGGAAGAGGGCAACACCGCACTCATTTTAGTGGGCAAGGTGATGAAACCACCGCTGATAGACGACCTTTCGAGTTTGGAGATTCATTGGACAAAATAGCCATGACTGACTCTATCCGAAATGCCCAAATTGAACATGGTATCAATAGTTTTAAATTGACTGAAAAGGATTTGGAAGTGCAAGAAACAGAGTATCAGACTCGTACTTCAACGGTCTTGATGATTGATATTTCACATTCGATGATTTTGTATGGAGAAGACCGCATCACGCCTGCCAAGAAAGTAGCGATGGCTCTATCGGAACTCATTACGACTCGTTATCCCAAAGACACTTTAGACATCATCGTCTTTGGCAATGATGCGTGGCCCATCCAGATCAAAGACCTTCCTTATTTGCAAGTCGGACCGTATCACACCAACACCGTAGCAGGTTTAGAGTTGTCGATGGATTTATTGCGAAAAAGAAAGAATCCCAACAAGCAAATTTTTATGATTACAGACGGTAAACCAACTTGCTTGAAAGAAGGAGGACGTTATTATAAAAATAGTTTTGGATTGGATAAAAAAATCATCAATAAAACGCTCAATTTGGCAGTTCGTTGTAAGAAGGCAAATGTGAAAGTGACTACGTTTATGATTGCCCAAGACCCATATTTACAAAAGTTTGTTCGGGACTTTACAGAAGCCAATAAAGGCAAGGCTTTTTATACATCTTTACAAGGTTTGGGTAATTATATTTTTGAAGATTTTGAACGCAATCGAAGAAAGAGGATGAGGTAAAAGAGTCGATAGTTTTTTGGTCGATAGTCCATAGTTGTTGTGGTTCAGTTCGTGCTTTTTGTCCACAGCGTTTAGCTATCAGCTTGTTTTTTGATTTTCGACAAATTTGTTTTTGCTTGATGACTCCTTTTAAGAGCGAAAGGTTCGCTGCTTCGTCGTGATAGAAAGTCCCGCTATCCGTTCTTATGCTAAAAGCCTCGCAAACCCTTTTAGCCAATGCTGCGTTTAGCATACCACTTCTATCGGGGCTATTTGGGAAAGGTCAGAACGCTTCACAAGCTGAACCGCTTTAGCATTTAGGATTTTAATCTTAGAGTTTAATCCATTCAGACTATTCTTTCAAAAAAACTTCTTTTTGCAAATAGCGTCCCAATGTATCCGTAAATATCTCCGCACCTTTTACGGTCATATTTAAGGTCGAAAAAAAGTTGGTTTTATCTTTTGCCATTTCTAAATTTTCAAAGGCAACAAAAGGTACATTCACCTCTTTAGCTAGTTGATGTAAACGTCCCATGATTTCCTGTCGATTGGGTTGTACTTTGATCGCTTCATCATAGACAGGAGCTTCATATAAAAACACTTCAATGTTTTGGGATTGAGCAAAAGCGATCAATTTTCTAAAATATTTTTCTCTTCTTTTACTCCATTGAAATTCGACATTATTGGGATACAACTCAATAAAATGATCCATCACATATTGCCAGTCTTGGACCAATGGTGGAACATATCCATTGGGGTAAAAAGGTTTTTCTTTCTTGGTCGCATAATGCTTCAATCCTTGTACTGCCTTAAAGTTAATGAGGCTACCATAATAGGCATGTTTCATAAAGGGAAAGCCTATCCAACGACTATAAGCAGGATCAAATTCTTTAACAATATTGGCAATCAAGGTATCTTTCATAAATGGCGTAAATCGGTAAGTATTAAAAGTGTTGTATCGTTCATCCATTGATTCTGGAGTGATGTACAAGAGTAGGTGAGAAGGCTTTTGATTGTTTTGTAAGTACAAATAAAGGTGCAAATAATTATCGGCAAAATTAGAATGACTTAGTGCTAAATTATACGTTTTTTTGTGAATTAAAGTATCCAATTGGGTAGGGTTCAACATCCATAAAGGTTCACAAGGACCATGTATCAAGACCTCTGCATTAATGTTTTCAGATAGAATATAAGAAGCTTTGATATTTTTGTTTTGGAGCAATAAAAAATCATAAACCTTTTCTAATAAAAATAGGCTCAAAAAAACAGAACAACATAATAGCAAAAGTTTTAAGATGTTTTTCATGATTTGATTGTTGCTAAAATTGTAAGTAAATAAATTGCGCTCCAGAATCAAATATCCCAAAAATCATGAGCAATAAAATGCCTATAAATAGAGACAAGACCTTTAGGTTTTCCGAGAAAAAATGTTGACAGATTCTTTTTTCAAAAAGTAAAAATAAGCCGACCAGTAAGAAGGTACTATAAATATTAAATAGATGCTCTTGTGTTCCTCCATCGGCAAGGTAAGCAAAAAATGTAGGACGTTCTAAAATGGGAAAACTGAATACTCTTTTCAATAAATCAAAAGCATTTTCCAAACTACTTGCTCGAAAAAATAGTTGTCCTAAACAAACTAAATTGAAGGTGATAAAAATACTCAAAAAGGTATAAAAGGTAGAGGGCATTTTTTGTGACAAGCGCACTCTATAGGATTTGGTTAAGGTCTCAAAACTTAAATAAATAATGTGGCAAAAAGACCAAAGTAAAAAAGTCCATCCGATTCCATGCCAAATTCCTGAAAGTAAAAATACCAGAGTCAAAGCCAATAGAACACTTGCCTTTTTCCATTGACGAAAGCGATACACGATAGGATAATAGAGATATTGAGTCAGCCAATTGATGAGCGTGATATGCCATTTTCGCCAAAAATCAGCAATCGAAGTCGCTCGAAATGGATAGTTAAAGTTTTCGCTTAGTTTTAGCCCGAATAAACGAGCACTTCCCAAAGCAATATCCATATATCCCGAAAAGTCAAAGTAAAGTTGTAAGGTAAACAAGCAAATGCCCACCCAACATGTTAAGCCCGTTGCAGGTGTTTCTAATCCAAAAGTATTGTTGACCAAAGGAAGTAAACGTTCTGCTAAAACCATCTTTTTGAAAAGACCCATAAAAATACGCTGGATTCCATAATTGAAATTTGCCCAATCAAAAGATTGATCTAAGGATTTTAATTGAGGCAAAAAAGAGCGAGTGGATTCTATCGGTCCACTAATTAACTTAGGAAAAAAGGCGTTGTAGGTAAAAAAGGCAAGGTAGTTTTTTTCTACTTTGGTACGTCCAAGATAAATCTCTATAAGGTAGGCGATATTTTGTAAAGTATAAAATGAAAGCCCTAAGGCTACTAAAAAAGTCTGGGTTTGAAAAGTCCCTGATGCTATATTTAATCCAATTCCTTGTGCATGGACATCGACATATTTTAGCCCAAATAAAAACAATAAATGAACTAATAAGCCAAAATAAAAAATCGTTTTAGAAGCAGCTTTTTTTTCAATAGAATCTTGTAAGTGTTTTCCAATAAAAAGCGTAAAAGCGGTTAATCCAACTAAAAATAAAACAGAGTAAAAATGATAGTATCCTAAAAATAACAAAGACACACTCAATAAGAAAAAGAGTCTCCAAGATGTCGGAATATTGTAAAATACAATTAAGACAACGGATAAAAATACTAAGTATGCCAAAGAAACCAACATGCTCTTATTGGGTTAATTCAGTAACACAATCTATCAAGTCTCCTGCATTTTGAAAAGCAAGAACTCTTTCAAAAGGAATCTGTATGCCTAGTGTGTTTTCTATCTCGAAAATCAATTCAACATGGGTCAAAGAATCCCACATAGCCACATCTTTGGCTTGTAGCTCTCGTTTGAGGATCAAAGTATCTTCTTTAAAAACGCTTCTAAAAATTTGTTGTAAAGTATCAAAGTGATTCATTTTTTCTTTCATTGGTTAAGGTTGGATTTTCTCCAAAGCCTTTCTATCTATTTTATCATTGACATTCAAAGGCATTTTTTTAATAGCCATAATATGACGAGGGATCATATAGACATTTAAAATCTGTTGGAGGTTCTTTTTCAGTTTTACTTCATTTACTTCTTTTCCTTCCACAAATGCCACCAAAATATTTTCGCCCAATTTACTTTTTTGTACCACAACTGCCACATTACAAGCCAAGATTTTTTTTAAATGATATTCAATTTCTTTTAATTCGACCCGATGACCTTGTATTTGGACTTGTTCGTCATTTCGACCTATGTAAATGAGGTTATTGTATTGGTTTACTTGTACTAAGTCGCCTGTTCTGTAAAAGTGTTGAGTATTAATTTTAAAAAACTTTTCGGGATGAATATTATGGAGGTATTGTCGAACAACTTGTTTGCCTGTAATACACAATTCTCCTATTTGTCCTTGTGGGACTTTCTCATTATTCTTGTCTACAACCTGATATTCTAAGTTGGGTAGTAACTTACCAATGGGTACAATATCATGGATAGATTCTTGGGCAGAAGTAGCTTTTTCCCAAAGATAACTGGTGCAAAATACGGCTGCTTCTGTCGGTCCATAGAAGTTGTATATTTGGGAATTGGGAATGACTTTAGCCCATTCTTCTAAGGTTGTGTGGGGTAAGGCTTCTCCTGCAAACAAACAATGCCTCATTTTGGGCAAAGATAACTCCTTAAAGTATTTTTGGGTCAAAGATAATAGGCTCGGAACTAAACAAACTACGGTGATTTGTTGTTCTTTTAATTGCTGCAAAATGTTTAGAAATTTGATGCCTGTTTCTGGCAATAAGTAACAACTGGCTCCTTTGTACAATGGGGTCAATAATGCAAAAACAGATATATCAAAGGTCCATTCAAATACTTGAAGAAAGCGATCTTTTTCATTAAAATCAAATTGCTCATCAAAATATTGAAAAAGAGGTTGTATATTTTCAAAAGAGACGGGAACGCCTTTGGGTTTGCCTGTTGAACCAGAAGTGTATAAAACATAAGCAATATCTTGTTCTATCTTTCTTGGAGGATACTCAATGGCTTTGGTATAGACTTTTTGTGAGGGCAAATGTAAGACTTTACCATCTAGTGTGTCTAAATCATTTGATAAAACTGCATCTGTTAAAATAATCTTTAGACCACAGTCTTTAACAATAAATTGATTTCTTTGTGTTGGAGATTGAGGATTCAAAGGTACATAAGCGGCTCCGTAGGCAGAAATCGCTAAAATGGCTGCAACAGTTTCTGCTTTGTCTTTAGAATGGATACCAATAAACGGAGCTTGTATGTTTTGTTGGCAAAGAAAGTCATAAATCACTAAAACTCTTTCTAATAAAAATTGGTAGGTATAAACTTGTCTATTGTAAAACAAGGCTGTATTTTGTGGGTACTTTTGATGACTTGCAAAAAAACCAGTTGCCAAATTAAACTTACTTATATCCATTTGTACCAAAATTATACTTTTAATCTATATTTTTTAGTATATCAGAGGTGATTTTTTCTGATTCTATGACGTTCTGTCTGTGCAAAATAGCCCCGAATGAATTAAATTCTAAATTTAAATATCTAAATTCTAAAGCAGTTCAGTTACTATAGGGTGAGACTGAAACGAACTAGCCCCGAATGAATTAAATTCTAAATTTAAATATCTAAATTCTAAAGCAGTTCAGTTACTATAGGGTGAGAGACCTTTCAAAATAGCCCCGATAGAAGTGGTATTCGTGTAGAAGCGTTGGCTTCGGAAAACGTTGGCGACACGAATGAGAACGGATAGCGGGACTTCCTAGTACAACGAAGCATTTAAACTTTCGCTCCATAATATGAAAATGACAAAAGAACTGGAACGTCCCTCGTCCCCAAAGCACGAAATGAACCACAACGTCCCTTCGTCCCATAACCAAGAAATGAATCACAATTCGTCCCCGACAAAAATTAAAAGCACCAAATATAATTCAACTAATGAAATTGGACACTAAAAAAATAAAAACACTCGGTCAGCTCAAAAAAGCGGGCTATGTTTCCAAATCTATTAAAGAAGAACTTCGTGACAACTTAATCGAAAGTCTTAAAAAGAAAGAAAAAATCTTTGATGGCATCATCGGTTTTGAAGATACTGTCATTCCTGATATAGAAAGAGCCATCTTATCTCGACACAATATCATCTTATTGGGATTGAGAGGACAAGCCAAAACCCGTATCGCTCGATTAATGACCCGTCTTTTGGACGAATATATGCCCATCATTCAAGGAAGTGAACTCAATGATGATCCTTTGCGTCCACTCTCTCGATATGCACTTGATCTAATCGAAGAACATGGAGATAAAACACCTATCGAATGGGTTCACCGAGATGAACGATATTCAGAAAAGTTAGCGACTCCCGATGTTTCCATTGCTGATCTTATTGGGGATGTTGATCCTATTAAAGCAGCCAATTTAAAGTTATCGTATTCGGATGAAAGAGTCATACATTTTGGATTGATTCCACGTTCTCATCGTTGTATTTTTGTTATCAATGAGTTGCCCGATTTACAACCCCGTATCCAAGTAGCCTTGTTTAATATCTTGCAAGAAGGTGATATACAAATTCGAGGTTTTAAATTGAGATTGCCTTTGGACTTACAGTTTGTATTTACAGCGAATCCAGAAGATTATACCAATCGTGGAAGCATCGTTACGCCGTTGAAAGATCGTATTGAAAGCCAAATCTTGACGCATTATCCCAAAGATGTCGCCACTTCAATGGTCATTACCCAACAAGAAGCCAATATTTTAGATGTTCAAAAAAAGGCGGTTACAGTCAATGATTTAGCCAAATTACTGATTGAACAAATAGCTTTTGAAGCAAGGGCAAGTGAGTTTGTTGATGAAAATAGTGGTGTATCTGCCCGTCTGACGATTTCGGCTTATGAAAACTTGGTTAGTGCTGCTGAAAGACGGATGCTGATCAATGGTGAAAAGAAAACCCATATTCGCATTGGTGATTTTTGGGGAGTCATTCCAGCCATTACAGGTAAAATTGAGTTGGTGTATGAAGGAGAACAAGAAGGTCCATTTATCGTTGCTCAAAATTTGATTGGAAAGGCGATAGGTAAAGTATTTTTAGATTATTTCCCTAGTCCAGAAAAGAAAAAACTGCCTCCAAGAAAAGGACAAGCTGTAAAACCACCGACTCCCAATCCCTATCAAAAAATCGTTGAGTGGTTTGGTTCAGGGAATAACTTTGATATGATGAACGATTTGTCCAATAAAGACTATACCAATTTATTGTTTAGTATTCCTAGTTTGATGGATTTGGTCAAGAAGCAACAGCCCGATGTTGATAAGGAAACCCAGCTCTTTTTGATGGAATTTGTCCTCCATGCATTGGCAGAACATTCGCTGATTAGTAAAAATTTAGTACAATCTGGCTTCCAATTTAAGGATTTATTGGGAAGTATTTTTAACTTTGAAGCATCTGATGACGATATTCAAGATGACTTTGGACCATTTAACTAAATATAGAACAACTACTCACTTCGTAATCAGCCTGTTATTCTTTGGATTTTGCTTATTGCCAAGCAAACTTCAAGCAGAATTATATCAGGTCAATATTGATTTGACGGATAACCAAAACGGTTTTAAGGTAGAAATCTTTTTGCCTGAGTTAGAGTACCCCAACAAAACACTTTATACGATTCCCATTAGTTCTTATGGAAATTTCAAGGATTTAGTCTTAGAAGATTACATTACCGATATTGAGGTATTTGATCGAGATTATAAACCCTTGAAATTTCTATATTGGAAAGACTATCATATCGTAGTCGATAAAGCCAAATATCTTCACAAAATCCAATATCGGGTCAAGGATTTTAAGAGTTTGCGCCATAAATTCAACCTTCCTCAAAATGGTGTGACCATAGATAAGAATGAGTTGTATCTACTATATTCCAGCTTTTTCATTGGCTACTTAGAAGAAATTTTAGATCTTCCATATCGAGTCAATATTCAATATCCCGATGGCGTTTTTACCACCAATCCTTTAGCGAAAAGAAAAGGTAAAACCTTAGATGCCTACAAATTAGAAAACTATGCGGCATTGATTCGCAATCCCATTTTTTATGCAAAGTTAGATACCTTGACCTTTGAAAATCGAGGAATCAAAACACATTTAGCCGTTTACAGCACCAATGGTTTACAGACGGCTGATAACCTAGAACGCATTTTATATCCCATCATTGGCGACTTTCAAAGAGCAGCAGATTCTTTAGCTTTAAAGACCTATCGTTTCAACTTTTTTTTCCGTCCTGTCAAATCCAATGAACCGCTTCAATACGGTGGTTTCTTTCACAACGAATCTTCCTTTTTCCTTTTACCCGAACAAACCAATCGTTTTCAACAAATTGATGAAATCCAAAAACTGACAGCTCATGAGTTGATGCACACCCTTTGTCCTTACCATTTGCACAGCGACAAAATGACCAACATTCAATACCTCAATTCAGAGGAAAAAATGTCACAGCATTTATGGCTATATGAAGGCGTAACAGAATACTTATCTTTACAACTTTTGGTAAAAAATAAACGCATCAAAAAGGAACAGTTTTTTAGTGATTTTAGCAAAAAAATCCAAATCCAAAGCCGCTTTCCTGATATATCTTTGATAGAAGCCAGCGAAAACATGTTCCAGCCTCGCTACCAAAAATATTTTTCCAATTTTTATCACAAAGGCGCGCTGGTTGCCTTTATGTTAGACAACCGTTTACAATCCAATACAGGAGGCAAGAAAACCCTTCTTTCATTGGTTTTAGAATTGTGTAAACGCTACGGTTCAGAAAAGTCTTTCAAAGAAAATCAGCTCTTAGAAGAAATGTTGGATTTAGGAGTGCCAGAACTCCGCTTTTTATTTGACGAATATCTTTTCAAAAAAAGTAAACTGCCCATCAATGCATATTTGGAGAAAATCGGCTATTATTTTTACACGAATTATGAGGAAAAACGAGGTTCATATGGTTTATTCAAAGTCAAAGCAGATATAAAGACCAAGCGTTTTCGTTTTGTCGAAGTTCGCAAAAATGAGTTGGGTTTAAAAGAAGGCGACTATCTTTTATCCATCAATGAAGACGACTTAGGATCCTATCAGACTTATCTCCAGATGATTGATTTATTAAAACGTCCAGAAGCAGGTGCGCCCATTCGTTTAGTCGTCGAAAGAGACGGCAAAAAAGTGAAGTTATCCGCCAATGCATTTGCCTATTACAAAGACAAGGAAAACGTGATTCGTCCTTTAGAAAAAGCAACTCCCGATCAATTGAGTTTAAGAGCGAAGATGTTGGAATAAAAGTCGATGGTTTTGAGTCCATTGTCGATAGTTCTGGCGATTTACAACCAACAAGGGTTAGAAGCTGATTCTCTTTAGGAGCGAACTTTTAGGTGCTTTGTCGCCACAGAAAGTCCCGCTATCCGCTCCTATAAATGCGCCAACGTTTTATTAAGCCACCGCATTGCATTTATACCGCTACTATCGGGGCTATTTTTGAAGAGACAGAACGCTTCACAAACTGAGCCGCTTTAGAATTTAAGATTTTGACATTAGAATTTAATCTATTCGGGTCTATTTTTGAAGAGACAGAACGCTTCACAAACTGAACGATTTTAGAAATTAAAATTTAAGTAACGGTCCTTGATTTATCGCACTTACCATCAGGTATTTATCATTGGAAATGGCGAGAGTCTGTAGGAAAATTGGTTGTTGAGTAGGGAAGTACACAGAGAAATATATAGTTGCTCTAAAATGGTTCAGTTACCATAGATACAGACCGCAACGATCTAGCCCCGATAGCAGTGGTATTGCTGCCCGAAGT
>JAHDBB010000012.1:0-10003 GCA_020630635.1 Chitinophagales bacterium | reverse complement strand
AAAAAAACTATACTTCCTTCTTTAGGATGAAGTCACAAAGAAAAGCTATACTTACTATCCACCCGATCACCTGGATAACGCCCCACCACATTGATCGGCGTTCCCTTTCGACAATTTTTAATGAACTTATATAAATCCTGAACTGTCCTCACCTCTTGGCGATTGATCTTGGTAATAATAAAGCCCTCTTCCATATTGGTTTGCTGGCAAAAAAGCCCTCGAATATTGCACTTAATCAATTGAACACCATAATCTAAAAAAGTCTCTTTTAAAAGCTCTGGAGAAGCAGGGCGAAACTTACCACCCAATACCGCTTCTTGTTCATCCTCTACCTCCACATCTTCGACTTTGCCCAATGTTGTAGTGGTATAACCCATCTTATCACCTCGCACATAACCTACTTGCGCCCGTTGCCCATTTTTGTATTGGCTCAACACCTCATACAATTCTGCTACATCACTAATGGCATGGCCATTGACCGACTTGATAATATCGCTCTTTCTCAAACCAGACTTAGCTGCGGGACTATAAGTTGGGAGATTGATGATATAAACCCCATTGTAGTCTTCCAAATTAACATCATCTTTGGCATTGAGATTACGCATATCAATCCCTAAAGCAGCTCTTCGGATAGACCCAAACTT
This sequence comes from Chitinophagales bacterium, assembly GCA_020630635.1. Classification (GTDB taxonomy): domain Bacteria; phylum Bacteroidota; class Bacteroidia; order Chitinophagales; family UBA2359; genus JAHDBB01. The sequence goes on along the minus strand of JAHDBB010000012.1, from coordinate 9,359 downwards.
TTGCAAATCGTCAATGACACTTTTGACAATCTTGACAGGAATCGCAAAAGAGTAGCCTTCAAAAGCGCCCGATATAGTGACAATACCTGTATTGATACCAACCAACTCACCAGAAGTATTGACCAAGGCCCCACCGCTGCTTCCCTCATTAACCGCTGCATCCGATTGGATATAAGATTCGATGGCTTGTGAACGTTCTGTAATATTGAGGTCACGACCCTTGGCACTCACAATACCAGCCGTTACGGTGGAGTTAAGATTAAAAGGATTACCAACAGCCATCACCCATTCACCTACTTTGAGGTTATCAGAATTACCCAAAGTGACTTTAGGTAAAGTCTCTTCTGCTTCTATCTTTAATAGAGCAATATCGGTCGAAACATCGCTACCAACGACTCTAGCGACAATACTTTTTTTATTAAAAAGCGTTATTTCTATTAACTTCGCACGGTCTACTAGATGTTTATTGGTAACAATCAAACCATCACTAGAAATGATGACACCAGAACCCGTCAATTCTTCTGCATTGGCTTTTTGTTGACCTTTAAAGTTAGGAGATTTGACCACACGAATGTGTACAACCGCAGGAGTTGCTTTGGCGGCTGCATAAGAAAAATCTAGCGCATTGGTTTCCCTGCCATTGTAATAGACAGAGCGAGTAGGTGGATTGTTTTTTTCTACAGTGTAGAATATAGGTTTCTCCTTTGGGCTGATTTGTTCATAAACCCAAGCACCAAACATAGCACTTAACATAGCTATAAGACCTATGAGGACATACTGCTTCATTCAAATTATTAGCTTGATTAGAAAGAAGAAGAATTTTTGAGGAGAATAATAGTTTTGAGGATTGGTATTTTAAGGCATAAGAGGAAAAATGCCGTTGCTTGGCTGCACTATTAGACTTTTTTTTACTGATTTCGTCACATAATCCGAATATATTTAACATGTTGATATATTTCTATAAGTATCAAGGTACTGGAAATGATTTTGTTATCATTGACAACCGCCTCCAAAAAATCACCAAAGATCAGCACACCTTATTTCAATATTTGTGTCATCGACGGATGGGAATTGGAGCAGATGGAGTAATTTTATTGCAAAACCATCCCGATTATGACTTTGAAATGGTGTACATCAATGCCGACGGTTATGAAGGTTCTATGTGTGGCAATGGTGGACGTTGTATCATCGCTTTTGCCCAATACTTAGGCATCATCCAACAATCCACGCATTTTATAGCGGTAGATGGAGAACATTTTGGAAAAATAGAAGGTGATCAGTTTCATCTCAAAATGAATAAGGTCAATCAATGTAAGAAAATCAATGAGACTGACTATGAATTGGACACAGGTTCCCCTCATTATGTCCGATTGGTAGAAAACCTATCAAAAGTCAATGTCTTAGAAACAGGTCGAAGCATCCGACACAACGACACCTATAATGAAAAAGGAATCAATGTTAATTTCATCGAAACCATCCATGATACTCAACTCAAAATTGGCACTTTTGAACGAGGAGTCGAAGATGTCACCTTATCTTGTGGAACAGGCGTAACGGCTGCCAGTATTGTCCATTTATTAGATCAACAAGCCAAAGATGGAAAATATACCATCGACTTAGAAACACAAGGAGGAAACTTAGCGGTCCAATTAGAAAAGAAAGGCGAGACTTTTGATGATATTTGGTTAATTGGTCCAGCCGTACAAGTATTTGGAGGAACGATTGATGGTCGTTTTTGATATTACAAAGATATTGCGAATAAGTCTTATTTTTTATTTGGAAATTGATGAGGAGCGAAAGGTTCATTACTTCGTCGCTAGGGAAAGTCCCGCTATCCATTCCTATCACCAAGCCACCCTCTACCGCAAGTTTTTCAACTTGTAGTCGGAAGCCAAGCTCGTTGGTGATACCATTACTATCGGGGCTAGATCGTTATGGACACAACATTTCACAAACTGTACCGAAAGTCACTTGTCATCTGTCTCCCGTCACTTTAATGGAAAAGGTTGTCAAATTTATAACAAAACCAATAAAATCACATAAGTTATTTGTCTCCATAACCCACCAAACCACCCCAAAACCCAACAAATCAAAAGCAATCCACACATTTACTAAAAAATGTTTGACAAAACCTGCAAAAGTATGTTGAGAGTCTAAATTCTTTTATATAAATTTGGATAAGGAAATTAATTAACAACATGTTCTGGAAACTTTTATCAGAAAAAATACATTTATAAGTAACGAATCGTACAGAACAAAAGCATCATATCACAATGGAGATAAACAAAGAAACTATCTTTTCCGCATTCAAATTCAAAGACCTTAAAATATATGGGTCTGCTGAATGGCTTGCTGGCAAAAAAAAGAAATACCGTTGCGTATTCGACAAATCAGAAGCAACCTACATCTATGCCGAATTTTCGTTATACAACAAAAAATTCGACGAAGCAGATTGGGAGCTGCCTGTCAACCTCAAAGCCTATGCCCTCAAAGGAGCAAGACGTATAGAACTCTGCTCCCTAGATGTAAACAAACGAGTTTCCAAAGACGAAAATTTGATTTACATTCGGGAAGGTTGGGGCAATAAAAAGCCAGGTGTTTATTGGAAAAAAGGAACCTATCTTTGGGAAGCCTCCATTGAAGGCAAAGTGATTGGTTCCAATAAGTTCTACATAGAGAACGTGGGCAAAGTTACAACCACCAATAATCCCTATTTTTCTATTGAATCTCTCAAACTTTACGAAAGTGGAGACGATGGCGTAGAAAAAGAAAATCGTTCCTACTACACCAAATTCGATAACAAATCCACTCGATTTGTTTTCATCGAAATGAACTTCAAAAACTTAGTCTATCCTCAACCTTGGCAATGCGAACTTCACTTCAATTTTTACAACGATGCTCGTCAACTCAAAGGCGAAACCACCGAATTACGTCTAATCAATAGTGATGAAGAACATTGTAGTATCACCACAGGATGGGGATCGGATACCAACGGCACTTGGTTTGAAGACAAATATACGGTGGAGGTCATTTTTATGGATCAACTCATTGCAGTGCTTCCGTATGAGGTTGGTGGTAATTTTGAAAAAGGAATAGGAGAGGCGTATTTTCCCGAAGGCAATGGCGCACCTGCTTTTTTCAAATTGCCTACTGAAGAAAACTTCCAAACTTTAGAGGAAGTCATGCAAAGTTTGGATTCATTGGTCGGTTTACAAACCATCAAAACGAAGGTCAAAGAATACGCTCAATACCTCAAATTTATCAAACTAAGAATGGAAAAGGGCTTTGATGAGTCCTCACAAGTTCAAATGCACGCTGTTTTTACAGGTAATCCAGGTACAGGTAAAACAACGGTTGCCAAAATGTTGGGTAAAATCTATCAAAAAATGGGCTTATTGTCCAAAGGTCATGTCCATGAGGTTGATAGAGCCGATTTGGTAGGAGAATATATCGGACAAACGGCTCCCAAAGTCAAAGAAGCCATCAAAAAAGCCAAAGGCGGCATTCTTTTCATTGACGAAGCATACAGTTTAGCCCGTTCTGCCGAAGACAACAAAGACTTTGGACGAGAAGTAATTGAGATATTGGTCAAAGAAATGTCTGATGGGACAGGCGATATTTCCATTATCTTTGCTGGTTATCCTGCTGAGATGAAAACCTTTATGAATGCCAATGCAGGATTAAAGTCTCGTGTCACGCTACATTTTGAATTTCCAGATTATTTGCCACAAGAGTTGGCAGATATTGCAGAGTATGCAGCGACAGAGCAAAATGTACATTTGACCAAGCAATCCAAAGCTTATCTGTATGACAAAATTGTCAAGGCTTATCGTGAAAGAGACCGTTTCTTTGGCAATGCTCGAATGGTTCACAAGCTCATCGAACAAGCCAAGATGAATTTAGGTTTACGGGTGATGCAAAGTCCTCAACCCTCTCAATTGACCAAAGAAGAGCTTTCTATGATTCAGGTAGAGGATTTTGAGAAAATCTACAAAGCAAGAGAAAAATCGCTACCAGATATTCCAGTCGATGAAGACCTTTTGAAAGAATCTTTAGAAGAACTCAATAGCTTGATTGGATTGACAGGCGTAAAGAAAGAAATCAATGAAATCGTCAATTTGGTTCGTTATTATCGAGAATCTGACAAGGAAGTCTTGAATGCCTTTTCGTTGCATACCGTCTTTACAGGTAATCCAGGTACAGGTAAAACAACCGTAGCTCGTATCGTTGCCAAGATTTTCAGAGCATTGGGAATATTGGAGCGAGGGCATTTAGTCGAAGGAGATCGTCAAAGCATTGTCGCTGGTTTTGTAGGACAGACTGCTATCAAAACAACCGAAAAGATAGATAAAGCCATTGGTGGCGTTTTATTCATTGACGAAGCTTATGCCCTCAATCAACGAGGAAGGGGCGATTTTGGTAGCGAGGCGATTGAGACCCTTTTGAAGCGAATGGAAGACCAAAGTGGTGAGTTTGCTGTAATCGTAGCAGGTTATCCACAACCGATGAAGGAGTTTATCGAATCCAATCCAGGACTCAAATCTCGTTTTGACCGTACCATTCATTTTGAAGACTTTTCAGTAGAAGAACTTTTAGAGATTGTAGATTACCATTTCAAAAAGGAAAACTACACTGTGGAAGAAGATGCCAGAAGCCACATCGAAAAGTACATCCAAGTATTGGTTGAGAGTAAAGACAAGTTCTTTGGAAATGGTCGTGTGATGCGTAATATCGTCAAAGAAGCCATTAAGGAACAAAATCTTCGTTTAGCGAAATTATCTAAAAGTAAGCGTACCAAAAAGGCGATGCAAAACATCATTTCAGACGATGTAAAAGGCTTTACCAGTGCCAAAGCGTGGGAGTTAGGCGACAAGTCAAGAGTCGGCTTTAGACGCAAAATGGATTAATTTCTGTTGAGAAAAAATTAAGTAATCGGATTGTTTTGAAGTATCAGAGCAATCCGATTTTTCTTTTTTAGGAGTGAATGGATGTTATAATTTTTAATGGTAAATGATGAATGATTAATGCAGTTTGTTTTGAATATTGCCTCCTCTTACAATCAAACAAAAGAAGGTGTCGCTTCAATCGGATTGTTAACCACGCAAAGAAGAGACAATCCGATTGATAAAGAGAATGGAGTCTCGTGATTTAAACCAATCGGATTGCTGGCTCTTACGGGAAGACCCATCCGATTGAAACGACTTACTCTTTCTAACTTGTAAATTAGACGGATAGCCCTTTTTCTTTTGAGGAGCGAATGGATGCTGCTTCGTCGTTATAGAAAGTCCTGCTATTCGTTCTTATCGCCAAGCGACCCGAACCCTTTAGCCAGCGCAATTTGTCGATACCACTACTATCAGGGCTATTTTTGAAAGGTCTTTACCTTTGTTTTTTAGTGGTGTGTGAAATTTTTTTTGGAAAAATTAACTCTACCAGATTTGTTTGGGTGCATCCCAAAGTGTCGCATATAAAAAATATCAATATATAAATCAAATTAGAACCGAAAAAGAAGCGGTGGCTTGCTAAATTTCGGTAGCGGGGCGGTGGCTTTGTGCTAGGAACATTAAATTTAGCGAGAATTTTGCTTCCTTTTTTTCGACTGAAAAAGGAAGGCCTGTCTGGCGAAGACAAGGAAGCAAACAGTCAAAACACACAGAAAACGGTTCTAAAAATGGTCAAATAACAATCAACAAAATTACTAATGCGACAATCTGGGCTGCACCCATTTGTTTATATCCTAAATCGCCTTAAAATAAACCTTGTAGGAACAGATTGAATCTGTTCTCACGTTTGAACCACAAAAAATTTCACCAAACCAGAAAAGGCAAGTCATTTCAATCGGATTGCTAACCAAGTAGTGAACCAGCAATCCGATTGATTTATATTAATAGACTCCATTCTCTTCATCAATCGGATTGCTTCTTCTTTGACGGGAAGACCCATCCGATTGAAGCGATTCATTTTTTATTTGATTGTAAAAGAAAAAATAATGACAGTAACCTAAACTTTAAAACTGGAACTAAGAAGTCCCTACCTCAACGATCTAGCCCCGATAGCAGTGGTATCGCTGTGAAGCAAAGCATTGTAGGAACAGATAGCATCTGTTCAAGCAAGGCTAGAGCAGCGATCAGAACGAATAGCGGGACTTTCCACGACGACGAAGCTAAACCTTTCGCTCCTAAAAAAATCATAAATAAGACAACAATGACTTCTATAACAACCATGAACTTCTAATCTCCTATTCCTTCAAAAAATATGTTTATCTTTGTAAGAAATTGATAAAAAAGAAATATGAATACTTTCAAAATACAATTGCCAAAACTATTAATATTCTTTTCAATCTTGTTGATAGGCTTCCATGTGTCGGGGCAGAAATCCAGTACTATCAGTGGACAAAAAGCCAACAAAACAAATGGACAAAGTGCCAATAAAGTAGGGATTGACTTTTTTCATGGAACGTGGGAAGAGGCAAAAAAGAAAGCTAAAGAAGAGAACAAATATATCATGGTGGATGCGTATGCCAGTTGGTGCGGACCTTGTAAAAAAATGGTGAGAACCACCTTTGCAGACGCTTCAGTCGGACGTTTTTACAATGAAAACTATATCAACTTTAAAATTGATATGGAAAAAGGTGAAGGACCAGCCCTTAAAAATGTATTTAGAGTAAGAGCCTATCCGACGATTGTATATTTTGATGCTGATGCCAAAGAAGTTGGCCGTTTTCAAGGCTTTAGACCTGCCGAATCCTTTTTGGTAGAAGGCAAAAAAGCTTTAGTGAACAAAGAAGAGGTGATGAAAATGTCACAAGCCTTTGATGGCGGAGAAAGAGACCCCCAGTTTTTGAGAGAATATATCGAGTCATTGAGTTACCTCAAACAGCCCAAAGATAAAGTGGTCAAAGAATATGTGAAGACACAATCCAAAGAAGACCTCAAAAGCCCTGAAAATATGGATTTGTTCTTCTATACAGTCAATGACATTGAAGATCCTATTTTTGAGCTGATTATGGACAATAAAGCGGCTTATGAGACAAAATTTGGCAAAAAAGAAACCAATGTACATCTAACCAACTTAGCGATTACGACTTTTAGAAAAGCTCTGCAAGCCAAAGATACCAAACTTTTTCAAAAGACAGTTGATGTAGTCGATGTGATGGATTTTGATAAGAAACATTGGATTTGGATTCAAATGAACTTGGAGTTTCATAAAAAGACGGTAAACTGGAAAGAATATGTAAAGGTCGCTAGTGAACATTTGGACTTATCGAAAATTAGAACAGACCGTTCTACTGCTGATGTCCTTAATAATATCGCTTATATGTTCTATGAGCATACAGATGATCCTGACAACTTGGCAAAGGCAGAAACTTGGTCTCGAAAGTCTGTCCAACTTAAAAATACGTACCATAGTCAAGATACTTTGGCAGCCCTTTTATTCAAACAAGGTAAGAACAAAGAAGCCTTAGAAGTGGCTAATAAAGCGATTGAAATGGCGAAAAAAAGAAGAAAAAACTATAAGTCTACTCAAGAATTAATCGAAAAATATACGGGTACTACAACACCTACGAATGAGTAAAGATGTCCATCGTCGATGGTCCATAGTCCATAGTTGTGGTTAATTGTCTGGTTTTAGGTGAAATATAGTGTTGGTTTTGTGTACCCAAAAGGATGTTTTATGATGGATCTTGGTTAAATAATGTGTATCTTCTCCAAACAGAATGCAACAAACCGATAGAAAAATACGTGAAAGAAGATGTTTCCTTCCGTTGAAATCTAGCTCAGATAAATCATATTAAATATAATTTTATGATTTATGGGTCTGTTGTTTAATATATTGAAAAAAAACTTCCGAATATCAACGACTTGGAACAATTTATGTGGTAATTTTATTTGTAACTGAAGCCAAGTCACATGAAGAACCAAATAATCCTCTTCTTAGGTATCTTATTATTATTGGGACTTTTTATTGTTCCTAATAAGTTGATGCATTATTATAAAAATAAAAAAGGTAGTAGCTCAAAATCTACCCATACTCACACTGAACATCATACCAGAGTTCATAAGAATGGAGTCATCAATCAAGCAGGCACTTTAAAAGTTGACCCTGATAATCCTGTTAATGTGGATTTGCGGATTGATGACAGCAATTGTAGAGGGCTTTTAGGAAGGTCTTCTGCCAATATTCGTATCTACAATAAGGGAATCTACAGTTCTGCTTATGATAGAATGCGTTTGCATATTGTTGCTTTTGATAAGTATGGACATTACTTAGGAGAACGTGTAGAAGTTATTCGTGGGCAAGTTTGTAAAGGGGAAACCATCAAACAAAATCTGGAAATTAGCCGAAATACGGATGAAATCTATTGTAGCCTTGTCAATGCAAGACCTGCTGTTTGTGCCAAAAGACGGATTGCAGAAGGATATGGGCATAGCCATAAAGGTCATGGAAAGGGAAAAGCCAATAGCAAAAGTCGTATTGTTCATCACAATGCTGGACACCCTTATGCTGAAAGTGAATTATCGAAAGAGGAAAGAGAGTTGAGGTATATTCGAGCGCAGGAGGAAAAAGCAAGGGCGGAGGCTGAACGAGCCAGACGTATCAAACGAGAACAGGAAGAAATGGAAAGACGATTGAGGAGAGAAGAAGATGAAATGGCGAGACGTATCCAAAGAGAACAAGATTTGATTGACGACAAAATTGCTAGAGAACGAGAAAGAACGAATAAAAAAATTGATCGAGAAAGAAGAAGGTCGAGAGGTCGTATTGATAGGTTAAATGAGGGAGAGGTTGTTCATTCTCATGATTATGGGTATAAGGAGGAAAGGACTGGCTTGTTTGGTAGTCTTTTTGGTCGAAATAAGGAAAAACGTCGTTCTCATGGTTACTATCATGGTAAGAATGCACAGGATGAAGGCATTTTGTGTCCTTACTGTTCAGAGTACTTGGAATAAATAAAGATAAAATCAAGCTTTTATAAATTTGAAAACACCTATGAAACAAAATGCTTTATAGGTGTTTTTTTATGTTATATACATTAAAGCGTACATTTGTGGCGTTAGGCACAATAAAAAGAAACAAAAACGTTAGATGAGAATGACGAAAAGAAACTTTGTGATATTAATGGTTTTCGGATTTACCTCTATGCTAATAATGCTTGAATCCTGTAAAAAGGATGATGATATTATTGACTCAGGCAGAACTGCACTTGACCACGCTTATGAATGTGAAGAAGTATTAGGACCATTGCCGAAATTTAGCTGTGCTGATGCCGTAGAAGTACCTACTACAAAAAATGGAAGTCCAGTAACTTTTCCTTCGGGAGAAGAAGGTAATGGCAGCACAAACCCCAATGACTGTGA
>JAHDBB010000490.1 GCA_020630635.1 Chitinophagales bacterium | reverse complement strand
AAAGATCAACAATAAGGCTATCACAGAAGGTAAAGTTTGAACAAAAAATATTTTACGATCAGCCGTAAATGTTCCATAAATACCTGCTACTGCTACACAACACAGAAAAAATATAGCAACATTTTGATTCCATTCGGGATTTTTAATAAAAAAAGTCCAAATCAATCCTGCTGCTAAAAATCCATTGTATAAACCTTGATTGGCTGCCAAAGTAGTTGTTTGAGCGAACAATTCTTTAGGAAAGTTTCTAAAAACTTTGGGTCCTCTGGATGTCCAAGCAAACATTTCAAACCATAAAATGTAAATGTGAATCAAGGCTATTAACCCGATTAGAATATTGATGATGAGTGCCACTATTTAAGTTTTTTTCGGTTGGTCTAATGCCTCTGTAATGCTTTAAAATAGACTTATCCGATCATTTCAAAACCTGTATAGCTTTGTAATGCCTTTGGAATTTTGATCCCTTTTGGTGTTTGATTGTTTTCCAACAAAGCCGCCAAAATACGAGGCAAAGCCAAAGCACTTCCATTCAAACTGTGGGTAAGTTGCGTCTTTTTATTATCATCACGATAGCGGATTTTCATACGATTGGTTTGGAAGGTTTCAAAGTTAGAAACACTACTGACTTCTAACCAACGTTTTTGAGCCGCAGAATAAACCTCAAAGTCGTAGGTCAACACAGAAGTAAAGCCTAAGTCACCACCACATAAACGCATAATACGATAAGGCAATTCTAAATCTTGTAAAAGACTTTCGACATGAGCGACCATTTCATCCAATGCTTCATAAGATTTGGTTGGATGGGTAACTTGCACGATTTCAACTTTTTCAAATTGATGCACTCTATTGAGTCCACGAACATGTGCGCCATAAGAACCTGCTTCTCTTCGGAAACATTGAGAGTGAGCCGTCATTTTTACAGGCAAATCTTCTTGTCGCAAAATGGCTTCTCGTAAAACATTGGTGACAGGTACTTCAGCCGTTGGAATCATAAATAGGTTGTCGCCTGTGACATGATACATTTGACCTTCTTTGTCTGGCAATTGTCCCGTTCCAAAAGCGGTTGTTTCATTGACCAAAAGTGGTGGGATGTATTCTGTATAGCCTGCTTCTGTTGCTTTGTCGAGGAAAAAAGCAACTAAAGCCCTTTGCAATCTTGCGCCTTTGCCCATAAAAACAGGAAAACCAGCACCTGCTATTTTGGTTCCTAACTCCAAACTCATAAGCTGATACTTTTCCATTAAGTCCCAGTGTGGAGTCGCATCTTTGTGCAATTTAGGGATTTTACCACCAGCTTTGACCTCAACATTGTCCTCATCACTGTTGCCAGGAGCTACCGAATCGTGTGGAATATTGGGAAGCAAAACCAAACGGTCTTTGACAGACTCTTCCAATAATTTGAGTTGGTGTTCTAATGTTTTATTGGATTCTTTTAGTTCAGTCGTTTTGGCTTTTAAGACATCTGCCTCCTTTTGTTTCCCTTGTTTAAAGAGTTGACCAATTTGACTAGCCAATTTTTTACTTTCACTCAATTGAGCATCTCGTTTTTGTTGAGTTGTTCGTCTAAGGCGATCTACTTCAATGAGTTCGTCTACAATATCCACATTTTGGAAATTGCGAATAGCCAATTTTTTCTTGATATGCTCGGCATTTTCTCTGACAAAGTTGAGTTGTAACATATTTTTTAAGTTTGTATATTTTTGTTTTGGTATTTAATTTTTATAAGTTAATCAATGGTTCAGACCATAACGATCTAGCCCCGATAGTAGTGGTATTCGTGTAGCGGCGTTGGCTTCCTAAAACGTTGGCCACACGAATGAGAACGGATAGCGGGACTTGCTGTAGCAATGAAAGAGGAACCTTTCGCTTCTAAGGAATAGAATAAAAATAAATATTCATTTTCTGCGTCAACATTTCCTAATCTACTGCGTTAAAAAGCCTCATAATAGCCCTGCTATTCTTGCGTTTTTTGTCTTGTAGAGTTAAAAAATCTTTTTGCTGAGAAATGTCCATTTATTTCCTATCCATTCCTAATAAAAAATAGAACAAGAAAAACAACATTGTGATGGTCTAAAAAATTCCAATGAGCGTGCAAAAATACTATTTAGATTTGAAAAAACCTTTTGGTAAGATCCTTACATTTATTTCTAAACTATTCATTAGTATATTGAAGTGACCAATCATTCTCAAAAAGGTGATTTTTGAAAGTATATTGTAAGATTTTGATAAGAATATTTGCAAAAATAGAAATATCGCTGTATAATTGCCCTTGAAAATCACTTTCGCACTTCACATTTAAGTTAAAATTCCTCTTTCCAAATAATTCTTAGTGGATTTTTTCAATTAATTTATTTAAAAGTAATAGTTGTTTGTGTGTGCTATCTTGATATTGTAGCTTTTAGACTACCATTCTTAATCTAAAAGAAGCAATCATTCTTAACTATAATACAGTAAAATTTAATCTGTTCTATTTTACTAAACCCTTTCAAATAATTGGAAAGTGTAAAAATATCATTTTTGCTTTCCTTAATCTTTCCTAATAACAAAACCCTAATACATAGCCTTATGTACGATATTTTGCAGCTAAATGACATGCTGCTAACAGAGCTTAAAGACATTGCCAAAAGCATGTCAATGCGAAGCTATAGCGGTCTAAACAAACAAGATTTAATTCTACGAATCCTCAGTCGTCAAGCCGAATTGATTGAAGCAGAAGCGGAAGAAGAAGAGGAGGAAGAAATAATGGAAGAAGAATATGAGGATGAGTATGAGGAGGAGGTTGTAGAGGAAGAAGAAGAATACGAAGAAGAAGAGTATGAGGAAGAGAGAAAAAAAGTAAAAGAAAAAACAAAAGTTGTAAAGCCTGATCCAAGAGACAAGCGGAAAAGATCCAGATTTAAAAATGATAGAGATCAAGAGTCTTCTGATGAAGGTCCTCCAAATAAACCCCAAAGAAAAGAAAAAAAATCAGTATTTGATATTGAATTTGATAGTGTCATTTCAGGAAGTGGTGTATTGGAAATGATGACCGATGGTTATGGCTTTTTACGTTCTTCTGATTATAACTATCTAACTTCTCCTGATGACATCTATGTATCTCCTTCACAAATCAAACTGTTTGGACTCAAAACGGGTGATACGGTACAAGGAGCCATTCGTCCACCCAAAGAAGGAGAAAAATATTTTGCACTCTTAAAGGTAGAAAAAATCAATGGTCGTGATCCGAAAGATGTTCGAGATAGAGTCCCTTTTGATTACCTTACGCCTTTATTCCCAGATGAAAAATTTGAGATAGAAACTGCTGCTAACCTATACTCTACCAGAGTGATAGATTTGTTTACGCCACTTGGTAAAGGACAAAGGGGATTGATTGTGGCACAACCTAAAACGGGTAAAACTTTCTTATTGAAAGATATAGCCAATGCAATCGCTGAAAACCATCCAGAAGTTTATCTCATAGTCTTACTAATTGATGAAAGACCTGAAGAGGTGACGGATATGGAAAGAAGCGTAAGAGCAGAAGTTTTATCTTCTACATTTGATGAACCTGCGGATCGTCATGTCAAAGTTTCTAGTATTGCCTTACAAAAAGCCAAAAGATTGGTCGAATGTGGACATGATGTAGTGATTTTGCTAGACTCCATCACTCGTTTGGCAAGAGCGCACAATACCATTGCTCCTGCTTCTGGAAAAGTACTTTCTGGTGGTGTGGAATCCAGTGCATTACATCGTCCTAAAAAATTCTTTGGAGCAGCGAGGAATATTGAAGGTGGAGGCTCATTGACGATTTTAGCCACTGCCCTGATTGATACAGGTTCTAAAATGGACGAGGTCATCTTTGAGGAATTTAAAGGAACCGGTAATATGGAATTACAATTGGATAGAAAATTATCGAATCGTCGTATCTATCCTGCTGTTGATGTGGTCAAATCAAGTACTCGTCGAGAAGATTTATTGATGAATAAAGAGGCTTTGCAACGGATGTATATTCTTCGCAAGCAATTGGCAGATATGAATACAGAAGAGGCGATGTCCTTCTTATTAGGTAATATGAAAGGAACTCGCTCCAATGCCGAATTCTTGTTATCTATGAATGGATAATAGGTGAGAGAGTAGCTAGGCTGACAAGTGATAGGTGATGAAAAACAAGTACTATAAATTTGTTCAATTACTTATCCTTCAATAAAATTTGAAAATTCCTAGAATTATTTTATCTTTGCAGCCTCTAAAAAATAATATACAAATATTAGAAAAATATTAAAACGGATTCAGCGTCATGAAAAGAACATTTCAACCATCCAGAAGAAAGAGAAAAAATAAGCACGGTTTTCGTGATAGAATGTCTAGCAAAAATGGACGTAAAGTTTTAGCTCGTAGAAGAAAAAAAGGCAGACATAAATTGACTGTTTCAGATGAAAGAAAACTAAAGCAATAAATAAAATATAAAAATGCCATTTACTTTGATGTAGGTGGCATTTTTGTTATTTCTTTCTAAAATTAGTAGAGCAGGTTTTGTCTAAAAATATCTGTTCTTTGTTCATTATGTTTCTATGTCATCCATTCGTCCTTTTCTCAAAAAGAAAGAAAAAGTCAAAAGTCGTACATTGATCGACCAACTTTTCAAAGAAGGACAATCCAAAGTCTTCTATCCTTTGCGAGTAGTTTGGATGACAACACCTCTTCCTACACCCGTTCCTGTCCAATTTGCGGTCAGTGTTCCCAAACGGAACTTCTCCAATGCTACAGATCGCAATCGTCTCAAACGTCAGATTCGGGAAGTTTATCGCCTACAAAAGCATCTTCTTTGGCAAAAAAATAATGATAGCCAACAAATTGCCATTATGTTCATTTTATTGGGTAAAGAAAAGCCGACTTATCAGAAGTTGGAAAAGTCTATGCGTTCTGCATTAAAGTTTTTAGCCAAGCAAGTTCAAAAGCCTTCTACTTGAATTATAAAAGTGAATGTTTTATATTCGTCTTATGCTACAAAACTTTCTCAAAAAGCTACTCATCTTACCTATTCGTTTTTACCAATTAAGCATATCCCCCTTATTAGGACCGTCCTGTCGTTACACACCCACTTGTTCACAATACGCCATTGAAGCCATCACCAAACATGGGGTAATCAAAGGTATGTATTTAGCCAC
>JAHDBB010000489.1:3638-5151 GCA_020630635.1 Chitinophagales bacterium | reverse complement strand
TATCAACTCTTAAAACCCTCCAACACAATCACAATCTCCCCCTTGACCGTCTTTTGCTGAAAATGAGCAATAACCTCTATCAAAGTCCCCCTGACGTTCTCCTCAAACTTTTTCGTCAATTCCCTAGATACACAAACCCGTCGTTCTTCTCCGACATGCTCAATCAATTGTGTCAACGTTTTGACCAATCGAAAAGGAGACTCATATAATACAACCGTATAAGGAAGTTCGGCCAAATACTTCAAACGAGTCTGTCGTCCCTTCTTTTGGGGCAAAAATCCCTCAAAGAAAAACCGATCACAAGGCAAGCCCGAATGAACCAGTGCAGGAACAAAAGCAGTCGCACCAGGCAAGCATTCGACCTCGATTTGCGCTTCAATACAAGCCCGACACAACAAAAAGCCTGGATCAGAAATCCCAGGAGTTCCCGCATCACTCACCAAAGCCATCGTCACATCACTTTGTAGTTGAGCGACAATAGTCTCAATGCTTCGATGTTCATTATGTTGATGATGGGACTGCATACGGGTTTCAATCCCAAAATGATGGAGGAGTTTAGCCGTCGTACGAGTATCCTCTGCCAAGATCAAGTCCACTTCTTTAAGCAGTCGAATAGCCCGAAAAGTAATATCTTCTAAGTTCCCAATAGGAGTGGGGACAATATACAGCTTACTCATCTTCCTCTAATAATAAAGGGCGATTGATACTTTCTTCTAAAGAAATCAGCGTTTCTGTTCGTTGGATACCATCTATAGATTGAATCTTGTCGTGTAAAACCTCTCTTAGATGATTGGTATCTTTACAAACAATCTTGGCAAACATACTATAATTACCAGTTGTATAATGTAGTTCCAACATTTCAGGAATTTGGTTAAGTTGATCACATACATCTTCGTACATAGAACTTTTGGTTAGGTAAATTCCCAAAAATGCTACAATATCATAACCCAATTTATCATAGTTGACTTTGAGTTGTGGAGTTTTGACGATTCCTATTTCTGTTAGTTTTTTCATTCTAACATGTATCGTTCCGCTAGAAACAAAGAGTTTACTGGCAATATCGGTGTAGGTCGTATTGGCATCTTTCATAAGGATAGATAATATCTCTCTATCAAGATTATCAATTTGGTAATTTTTACTCGACATTTATATTGTTTTTTATGGATTTGTTAATGAAAAGAGTATTTTTTTGCAAATATCATAAACTTTTTGGAAAATCATTAAAAAATTTGCAAAAAAGATGCGTTTCGCTGTATATTTGTACTGTCAGACAAACAGACATATACACTGTAGGGTGATGAAATTTTTGGCAGCCATGCTCTCTTGTCTCGGGAGTGGGGAACAAAGCGAAAAGCGCAAGCATAAAGCTCCCCGTGTAGGTTCGAGTCCTACCTCTACAGCTAAAGAATAGTGAAACTATTCTAAAACAGAAAGGAACTGTTAATAAAAAATCCTAATACTGTAGGGTGATGAAATTTTTGGCAGCCATGCTCTCTTGTCTCGGGAGTGGGGA
>JAHDBB010000489.1:0-3538 GCA_020630635.1 Chitinophagales bacterium | reverse complement strand
GAAAAGCGCAAGCATAAAGCTCCCCGTGTAGGTTCGAGTCCTACCTCTACAGCTAGTTTTTTAAGTAAGTGTTCTCTATTATACTGTAGGATGATGAAATTTTAGGCAGCCATGCTCTCTTGTCTCGGGGGTGGGGAAAAAGTGACAAAGATTGTATATTAAATAGTACAATACTAAGCTCCCTGTGTAGGTTCGAGTCCTACTCCTACAGCTAATTAAAAAAAAGCCTTCGAGTGTTACTTGAAGGCTTTTTTTGTGTCTAATAAGTCGAACCTATTGATTTACAGAATCAATAAGAAATAATGAATAGTTCTTATAAACTTATTTTTATTTCTAATCGTATAACCCAACAAAGCATTGGGTGGTGTTTGGCAAAATTTTTGTTGCTATTGAATTATTAAAGTTCTCAACTACTAATTTTGTTTAACAAATTTACCTTCCCTTCTTTTTTCTCTTACACAAAACAGGTATTTTTCTAATGAGTTGTTTTTATACACTCAAACCATTTTTTATCTTTCTATTTAATAATTTAGATAGTCATAACAGATGTATGGCTGTCCTTAATGCCTAGCTATGAAGTTGAATCGCTACATTTTATTTAGTTTTTTATTGGTTTTATTTTTTTCCTCTTGTGCCAAAGATACAGAAGAAGATCTTTCTGATACCGATGCTCAATTAGAAGAAGCATTGAAGGATGTTAGTAACGGTTTGGGAAAAAGTTTCTTTACCATGCCTTCTAGCGGAGAACTTAATCGTATTCCTCAAGATCCTAACAATCCCCTAACTCCTGAAAAGGTGAAGTTGGGGCGTATGTTGTTTCATGAAACAGCTTTGGCTACTGTACCTAAACATACCATAGGGCAAGGCACCTATTCTTGTGCCAGTTGTCACCATGCTCAAGGAGGTTTTCAAGCTTGTTTACCACAAGGTATTGGAGATGGAGGTATTGGTTTTGGTGATACGGGTTTAGAACGTACCATCAGTCCTGAGTATAGTGCGGATGAACTAGACATACAGCCTTTGCGTTCACCATCAGCGATGAATGTCGCTTATCAGAAAAACATGCTTTGGAATGGTCAATTTGGTGCGACAGGCATCAATGCAGATACCAAAGACAAATGGGTGGAAGGAACTCCTTTATATAATAACTATTATGGTTTTGAAGGTCCCGAAATCCAGGCAATTGCAGGTTTGACAGTACATCGTATGAAGGTAAACCCTGACGTTTTAATTGCTGCGATGCCTGAATATAAAGAATTATTTGATGCTGCTTTTCCTGATTATCCAGCCACTACCAGAATTTCTCAAATTACGACGGGATTGGCCATTGCAGCCTATGAGCGTACTTTGCTTGCTACCCAAGCTCCTTTTCAGCAATGGTTAAGAGGAGACAATGATGCGATGTCAGAGGAAGCCAAAGAGGGAGCTATTTTGTTTTTTGGAAAGGCAAATTGTGGCTCTTGTCATACAGGTCCTGCTTTAAATTCAATGGAATTTCATGCTTTGGGAATGAATGATTTAGATGGGTCAGGCGTATTTGAGTATGACCCGAATGATGTTGCACACAAAGGTCGTGGAGGTTTTACAGGTAATGATGATGAAATGTACCAGTTTAAAGTTCCTCAATTATACAACTTAAAAGACTCACCTTTTTATGGGCATGGTTCCTCTTTTAGAGATATAAGAACGGTTGTAGATTACAAAAATAAGGCCATTCCAGAAAATGCCAATGTTCCTATGGAGTATATTTCATCCACTTTCCAACCAAAGGGCTTGACGGAAGAAGAAGTAGACTTGATAACAGTCTTTCTAGAAGATGCTTTATATGATGGAAACTTGATGCGTTACACACCAGAAGTTTTACCATCCGGAAATTGTTTCCCTAATAATGATTCTCAATCTCAGGATGATTTGGGTTGTAATTAACGCAGTAAATAATAAAAATAAAGTAGAATGGAACAGCTTAGTGTGAACTAACTTGTTCCATTTTTTTTTGTTCCAAACTCTTTGTTTCAGATGAAGCACATTGAGATAATATGTGCTTAGGCATTTCATAGAGGGCTGTAAATAACATTTCAACCAATGGATTTTGAGAGCTATGAATGGTTTTGTTATTGGTGTGTTTCTTTTCCATTTTTTATGTTGTGTGATGGTTATAGGATGGAAATGGGGAACCCTTCGCTATATTGTAAAATTAAATAAAAATTTTATATTCTTTATGAAATAGCTAATATATATTTATAGTATTTTGAAAATGAGTGATTTAAAACTCAAAGATGTTTTGAACTTTTGATCGTGATAGTTATGGCAAAGAAGTTTTAGGTGAGAGGCAATATCATTTTTATAAGTTAATTCTAAGTGAATATTGCCATACAGTTGATTGGCTTTTTGAGTTTCGGGATCAATTACATAACGAGGTTTGAGGTAATGTCGTTCTATTTTTTCCACAAAATCCTTGCGGTTGTATTGCTTGACATCCGACATATACTTTCGATAATTGAGAGGTAAAATAGCATCTCTTAGATAGTCCAAAAAGTGTTGGCAATCTTGGGTGGTGTATGGACCAGTAGGGTAAAATATCATCCCACCTGTATGAGCATTTTGGATAAATTTACAGGATTGATAAGGTTGTTCGGATAGGAATAGCTCAAATTGTTGGCGTAGGAAGGCTTGTAAGTCGCTTCTTTTGTGGGATTCGACCCAATTCGTATATGCCTGTACTTCGCTTTCACTTCTGACCAATGGTTCTTGGATAAGCGGAAGTTTGGTGTTTTTTTCGTACTTACCAAATATCTTTTTGAGGAAATTCATAGGGTGATTTTTCAAAGTGACAGGATTATAATGACTGTGGGCTTTCAGTTCAGTTGCTGGACTTCATCCTAAAGAATGAAGTAAAACGTTCTTTCTTTTTTAGGAGCGAAAGGAGTTGATAATGGTGAATTATAAATTGTTAATTATTAATGCGGTTCTTTCTTGATTTTTTTTCTTTTAGGAGCGAAAGGTTTGGAGCTTCGTTGCGTTGTAAAGTCCCGCTATTCGTTCTTATTGCTGCGGCTTGGTTGAGATACAAGGCACTTTCAAAGTGCCTTGTATCTGGGCTTAGCTTCGAGCAGCAATACCACTGCTATCGGGGCTATTTGGGATGGACACGACCTTTTGTGTTCTTACAATTTGACAACGACATATCTTTAATTCAAGGAAGATGGTTCTCTTTTCTTGGTGAAATTTGTCAAATTGGGTTCAGTTACTATAGGTTCTCTCTATAATAAAATAGACCCGATAGTAGTGGTATCACCAACCAGTATTGGCAAAAGGGTTTGGGTGGCTTGGTGATAAGAACGGATAGCGGGGAGACCCATTGCGATGAAAGACCAAACGTTCTCTCCTAAAAATAAGAAAAAAAATTACAATTCAAAAAAAATGTCCTATCGGTTGAAAGTTCTATTTCTGGAAGGATAACATTGAAAAGGTCTGAATTGTTTGGAGCTTAGTACAGTGTCAAATAAATTTTTGCAGGTTTTTTTTGAGGTGTTTTGTA
>JAHDBB010000488.1 GCA_020630635.1 Chitinophagales bacterium | reverse complement strand
CGTTTCAATCGGATGGGTCTTCCCGTATGAGCCAGCAATCCGATTGATTTATATTGATGACTTTCTTATTCTTCATCAATCGGATTGCCTCTCCTTTTCGTGGTTAGCAATCCGATTGAAGCGACCCGTTTTTTTCTTGGATTTTAATCATTAGAATATGACTTGGCAACTTTATACAGGTTATTGATAATTTTTTAATATTTAATAAATCGTAAATCGCTTATATATGATAAGAAATACCCAAAAAACCGACTGGCTTAAAATCAAATCTATTTACATTGATGGAATTAATACCAACAATGCAACATTTGAAAAGCCTGAAAACTTACAAGATTATGCTTACTGGATCAGTTCCAAAATAGAAGAGTCTTGCTTTGTGCTAGACGACGAAAATGATATATTGGGATGGGCTGCACTGAGTCCAGTTAGTTCCAGATGTGTGTATAGTGGGGTAGCCGAAGTAAGTGTTTATGTCAGTCCTTTTTATAGTGGACAAGGAAATGGAAGCAAACTTCTAAGTACACTAGTAGAATATGCTGAAAACAACAATATTTGGACGATGCAAGCAGGTATTTTTCCAGAGAATATTTCCAGTATTAAGTTACACAAAAAATTTGGTTTTCGACAAGTGGGTGTGCGAGAAAAGATAGGAAAATTAAATGGAGAATGGAGAGATACTATTTTGTTTGAACGGAGGTCAAAGCTAATCCTATAAGTTGGCATGATTAACTGGTGCTAAGAAGTTCTGTCTACAACAACCTAGCCCTAAATAGATTAAATTCTAATTTTTAATTTCTAAATTCTAAAGCGGTTCAGTTACTATAGGGAGAGACCGCAACGATCTAGCCCCGATAGTAGTGGTATGAATGCAAAAGCGTTGGCATGGGTTGTGGCGAGGCTGCATTCATAGGAGCGGATAGCGGGACTTTCCTGCACGACGAAGCACCCAAACTTTCGCTCCTAAAAGAAAGAAAAATACTCTACTTTATTCTTTAGGATAAAGCCACGAAAGAACCGAAAAATAAAAAATGCTTTACTTCATTCTTTAGGATGAAGCCACGAACTGAACCGCACTATCGACCATCAACGACGGACTCCAGTTAAACCAAATCCTCAATCTTCTTTTTCTGAATCGCCTGCCATGCCATCAAACAAAATAAACGAGTCGCTTGATTCAAATTGGCAAAGCGTTTATCTGTAGTCAAACCTTTGTCGTAACGATAGTAAATCTGTTGGACAATGACCGCAAATTTGAAAAGTCCATAAGCATAATAAAAGACAAGATTTTGGATAGATTGTCCGCTTTTTTGAGCATAACTTTCCACGATTTCCATACGACTCGGATTGCCAGACATCGTAGTCGGAGACGGCAAACCTGCTAACAACATCGGGTGGTCGGATGCCATAGACCAAGAAGCCAAAGATGTTCCCAAATCCATCAAAGGATCACCTAAAGTACACATTTCCCAATCCAAAATAGCACTGATTTCCTGCCAAGAATCGTCCTTGAATACGACATTGTTGTATTTGTAATCATTGTGAATAAGACTAAAATCATAGTCTTTGGGTTGATTCTTTTCCAACCATTCCATCACCTTCTGCGCCTCTGCAATTTCTTCGGTTGCAGCTTTCAAATATTGCTTGCCCCAATTGGTCACTTGACGTTCAACATAGCCGTCGGGTTTGCCCAAATCACCTAAACCCAATGTCTCATAATCTAATTTATGTAATTCTACAAAAGTCTCCAACCAGCTATCCGCAATGATGGGAAATTCTTCAGGTGAAATCTGTTTTCTTTTGGCTTCTTTGGCGGATATAATAATGCCTTCTATATATTCCATCAAGTAAAAAGGTGCGCCTACAATCTCCGCATCTTCTGTATAAACGTAAGCCTTTGGAGCTTTTGAAAATCCTTTGTTGAGACCCGATAAAACTTTAAACTCTCGACCCATATCATGACCTCGTTTGATCGCTCCTTTGGGTGGACGACGCAAGACCAATTCCTTATTTTCAATCTTTAAAAGGTAGGTCAAATTGGAAAAACCAATGGAAAACTGAGAGACTTCTAAATCGCTATTGACATCTTCAATCAATTGATTTTGTTGAAGAAAATTTTTGAGATTGGGTTCGTTGAGTTCTTCGCCTTTTCTAACTTTTTGTGCCATGTTGGTTGATTGTAAAAATTGATGATTAAAATTGTCCTCCATTGGCATGTAATACATGACCATTGATAAAACCAGCCTCTTTGGAAGCCAAAAATAGATAAGCATACGCCATATCTTCGGGTGTTCCGATGCGCTTTACAGGAATATTGTGAATAGCCATCTGGACAACCCCTTGTGGCATAGAAGCCGTCATATCTGTCTCGATAAAACCAGGAGCAATCGCATTGGCAGTGATGCCATGTTTGCCGACTTCTTTGGCTAAGGCTTTGGTAAATCCAATAATCCCTGCTTTACTTGCCGCATAATTCGTTTGACCAAATGCGCCCAATACGCCATTGATGGAAGAAGCCGAGACAATACGACCATATTTTTGTTCACGCATAAAAGGTAAAACAGCTTTGGTTGCATTATAGATACCAGTTAGATTGATATTGATTACTGCATCCCATTCTTCATCTTCCATTTTC
This sequence comes from Chitinophagales bacterium, assembly GCA_020630635.1. Lineage (GTDB taxonomy): Bacteria > Bacteroidota > Bacteroidia > Chitinophagales > UBA2359 > JAHDBB01. The sequence goes on along the minus strand of JAHDBB010000488.1, from coordinate 2,523 downwards.
ATAAAAGAACGATCTCGTATAATGCCAGCATTGTTAATTAAAATATCAATTTTGCCATGTTGATCAAATGCTTCTTGTGCAGCTTTTTTGACATCTTCTCGATTGGAAACATCTGTTTTTCTAAAAGAAATATTTCCACCAACATCCGAAATACTTTGAGCTGTTTGTTTACCCTCATCCAGAACATCCCAAATGATGACGGAAGCTCCATGTTTACAAAAAACTTCACAGACTCCTTGACCAATTCCTTTGGCTCCCCCCGTTACAATTGCCACTTGTCCTGCTAATCTATCCATATTTTTTGATGATTTTTAGAATTTTTATATTTAGGAATGATGAAAAAATCACCTGTACAACTTAACTTTGACATTTTCCTATCTATTTCGTTAGAAAGCCTCATCATAGCCCTGCTATGATTTCATTTTCTGTCTTATAGAGTAGAAAAATCTCTTTGTTAAATTTGTACACTCTATTTTTAAATCATTCCTTAATTTTAACCTCTTTCAAAAATGAAGCTGAAAGGTACAAAAAAAGCCGCAAAATATGAATTTTGAATACACTGAAAAATCAAAAGAATTACAAGCACGAGTCGATGCGTTTATGAAGGAACATATTTTTCCTTTAGAATATGACTACTTTGAATTTACTGAAAACAATCCTTGGAAAGTTTATCCTGAAATAGAGCGACTTAAAAAGTTGGCAAAAGATGCAGGACTTTGGAATCTCTTTTTACCCGAAGAATATGGCAAATTAAGTCCTGGACTCACCAATTTAGAATATGCTCCATTAGCCGCATTGATGGGACGAGTCATTTGGTCTTCCCAAGTATTCAATTGTTCTGCACCTGATACGGGCAATATGGAAGTTTTGGCAAAATTTGGAACACCTGCTCAACAAGAAAAATGGCTTAAACCTTTGATGGATGGTGATATTCGTTCTGCTTTTCTAATGACAGAACCACAAGTAGCTTCGTCTGATGCCACCAATATCGAAACGTCTATTGTTAAAGACGGAGATGAATATGTCATCAATGGTCGAAAATGGTGGTCGTCTGGTGTGATGCATCCACAGAGTAAGATTTACATTGTGATGGGTAAAACAGATCCCGAAGCCCAACGACATGTTCAACAAAGCATGATCTTGGTTCCAGCCGATACAGAGGGTGTAAATGTAATTCGTCCTTTACGAGTATATGGTACATACGAATCTCCCGAAGGACATGCCGAAGTTGAATTAAACAATGTGCGAGTTCCAGCCGACAATCTTTTGGTAGGAGAGGGGAGTGGTTTTGCGATTGCACAAGGACGTTTGGGACCAGGACGCATTCATCACTGTATGCGATTGATTGGAGCAGCAGATCGAGCTTTAGATTTGATGTGTAAACGAGTGGCAGAAAGAACCACTTTTGGCAAGCAAGTCGCCCAATATAGTAGCATTCGCCAAGAGATTGCCAAGTCTCGTTGCGACATCGAACAAGCCCGTTTATTGACTTTAGCGGCTGCTGATAAAATAGATAGATTTGGAATCAAGGAGGCAAAAGATTTGGTGGCGATGATCAAAATTGTTGTGCCTTCGATGACTTGTAAGGTGGTAGATAGGGCGATCCAAATGCACGGTGGAATGGGAGTCGGTCAAGACACCCCTTTATCTGGTTTCTGGATTTATGCAAGAGCGATTCGTATTGCCGATGGTCCAGACGAAGTACATATGTATCAATTGGGACGCAATACCATTAAACAACATCTTTTGTAAAAATAAAAAAGTCAAGATTCAATCGGATTGCTATGCAAAATATAAACTAGCAATCCGATTGATAAAATAGTAAATAGGAGTTCTTTATTTTTTCAATCCAGAAAATAAAAATAATTTTTTTTCAAAGCTGGGGAACTTTATTATCTTAGTCATAGTTTATTACACTGTGCGTCGCAAAACAATGCACATTCAACACTCATCAGGAACTGTTGTAAATTCTTACAATCCCTATCCTGATCAATTAAAATAAAATATGCCCAATCAATTTAATCAAAACAATCAGGCATAATTTCTTACCTACTTGGTGGCACTATTCTCCAAGAAAATGTAAGAATGCCATCATAAATCACATAAAGACATACAATACAATTCACAGGGAACTGATGTGTTAATTCAGTATAGCTCAAGTGGTTAGAGCGCTACATTGCTAATGTAGAGGTTATCAGTTCGAGTCTGATTTCAACACCTTTTTCTAACACACATTTTACCCTGTTTTTTTATAAAAGAATAAGTAGCATTTATTCCTAAAAAGATAGCTATGTCAGAAAATTAAAAAATGTGGTAAAAAATAGTATCTAATCTTTAAAAATGGAGAAATATTTTGAGTTTTAATCTGTATTTAGATCTATAAAGTGAACAACAAGAAACATTTTTTACCATTCCTAAAAAATGGGAACTGCTGTATCAATTCAGTGACTTTACGGTCTTAGAGGTTCGAGTCCTTTCTCCCCGACTACGGGGAGTGGTGTAATTGGTAAACACGCTATATAA
>JAHDBB010000487.1 GCA_020630635.1 Chitinophagales bacterium | reverse complement strand
TGTTGTTTTTTCAAGTGGTTGTTCTTGAGTTTCAAGGCTTGTGTCTGTTGTTTTTTCAAGTGGTTGTTCTTGAGTTTCAAGGCTTGTGTCTGTTGTTTTTTCAAGTGGTTGTTCTTGAGTTTCAAGGCTTGTGTCTGTTATTTTTTCAAGTGGAGTTTCTTCTTTTTCATCTTGCTTTGTAACGACAGCTTTTTCTTCTATTAATACTTCTTGTTTTTTACCAACAACTTCTTTTACCTTATTTTCAAATGAACTTAGCGAGGTTTTTTCTACTTTTTCATCTTCTACATTGACAATAGATTTTGTTTCTGAATATTCTTTTGACGTTTCTTTTATCTCATTTTTATTTAGATCAACAATAGTTCGATTTCCTTCTTCTGCATTTAGATTTTGGGAGCTTAAAATCTTTTCTTTTTTTGAAGGAATATCCGCTATATTTCGTAAAGGTTTTTCTTCTGTAATTTTTGATAGATCATTGGTGTGTGTTTGATAAGAATAATAAATACCCGTTCCAATACCTATTCCTAAAACAAATAGAAATAGAGTCGCCAAGATAATACTTTTGGAACGGAACCCACCACTACTTTGAGGCGGCTCATCCAAAGCATTTTCTACAGCATTCCATAAGCCATCCACATCAAAATCATCATTCGACAATTCTTGCTTACTGAATCTTTTATGGTACTCGTCTTCTAAATGTTTCATATCAAGAAGGTTTTTTTGAAGAAATATTGTTTTCTGATGGTTGAGTGAAAGTTTTTTTCAACCAAGCTCTAGCACGAGATAATCTTTTTCGGGATAATTCAACATTGATATTCAAAATCTCTGAAATTTCTTTATGATCGTATCCATCAATGACAAAAAGGTTAAATACTTCAAAATAATCTGGTGGCATTTTTTTGAGTAAATGCAAAGAGGCTTCAATAGATAAATTTTGTAAAACGACAGGAATTTGTGGAATATCATGTTGTTCGATCTCAAATGGCTCTTGATTCTTTACAGACATTCTGCGATTATAATTCAAAGTAGCATTAATCGTAATCCTCACCGCCCATTTATGAAAAGGTCCTTTGTCGGGATCAAATTGATCTAAATTTTTAAATACCAATAGAAATACTTCTTGTAATACGTCTTTGACCAAATGAGTATGGTACAAATAACGTACACATACTGCCCTCAAATAAGGAAGTAACTGTAAATACAACGCTTTTTGTGAAAGACGATTGTTTGATTTACATTCATCAATAAGTTGAAGGCTAATATCCATCTATTCGATAACTAATCAATTGACATACAAAAAGAAAAAAAGCCCCTTTTGTGAAAAAGGGGCTTAGTAGTTACACTGTACAGTGTAAACATACCATACTTCCTTAGGAATGGATAGGAAATAAATGGACATTTTTAGCAAAAAGATTTTTCAACTCTATAAGGCGAAAAACGCAGTCATAGCAGGGCTACGACGAGGCTTTTCAACGCAATAGATGGGAAAATATTGACGCTCAAAATGAACAGTTATTTTTGTTCTATTCCTTATTACTACACAGATTTTTTATTCACAAACCGAAACAATCGGCACACAGAAAGAACCCGTCACAGTTGCTGTATCAGAAGCATCATTTTGGTTAGTAACAGTTCCCGAAATGGTACCACCAATGTACTCCCCTACTGCATCGCCTGCTTCTTCAATCGTCACAACCACCTCACTCGTAACATACGCTAAATAAGGTCCTGATCCACCTCCATTGAAAAGAGGCTCAAAAGGTCCGTAAGCCGTTAATACATCCCCGACTTGTGGTGTACTATTGCTACCAATGGTAATACCAGGAATACCATCTGATGGTTGAATAAAATCCATAGGCAAACCAGTTCCCCAAGCATCCCAAGTTACATCTACAATCACATAGTTGTATTCAAAAACAGCAATACTAGCAACATCATTACTACAACTTGTCTTAAAAAGATACCCTTCACTTGCTGCGGAAAAGTCAATCGGTGTATCCGTTCCTGCATTCAAAGTCAATGAATTGTCACAAGTAAAGTTATCATCAGATGTGGTAAAAGAACTAATGACTATACAACCAAAAGCATCTGTAACTGTAACGGTGTAAGTTGTATTGGGCATAGAGGAAATCATAGGAGTCATTGAACCATCTGACCAAGCGTAAACATAAGGTGGTGTTCCTCCAGATGCTTCTACTGCTAATATACCATCTCCTTGTGGAGAAATGATCGCATTCAAAGAGTTACAATCATTCTCTGTTGTAATTTCGCTAGTAACTGTACATCCTTGCGAATCTGTCACGGTTACGGTGTAAGTTGTATTCGGTAATGCGTCGGTTTCAAAGCCCGTAGAACCATCCGACCACATATAAAGATAAGGCGGTGTTCCTCCTCCAACTTCTATACCTACAGTTCCATCGCTCGCATAAATAAAGGCTTGCAATGAATTACAATCAACTGTATTATCTTCTGTTGTTATTTCGCTGATTAATATACAACCTTCTCCATCTGTCACCGTCACAGCATAAGTAGTCGCAGGTGTTGCATCAATAGAAGCAGTTGTTGAACCATCCGACCATACATAAACAAAAGGCTCTGTTCCTCCTTCCACTTCCACACTCAATGTTCCATCATTTTCTGTAATTGTAAGACTCCAATCACACTCGCTTCCTTCTTCTGCTGCGGTGGTAATACTGGCTTCTGCTGTACAACCTTCTGCATCCACGACTGCCACAGTATATTCTGTCGAAGACAAGACTTCAATAGAATTAACCTCTGCCCCTGTTGACCATTCATAAACAACTGATCCATTGGCTCCTGTCACATTAGCCGATAAGTTTCCTTCTCCATCCTCTATCAATTCAATTTCCAATTCACAAACCACTACTTCTGTATCGACATCATCATCATTATTAGTGGTATCATCTACATTTTCTTTAGAACAAGATGAAAAAGTAATCAAACTTAGAACCACTAATATTAAAAGACCATAAATTTTATTAGACATTTTCTTTAATTTTATTTATAATCAAAACGTTCAAAAGATGCATCACTTATTAATACACAAAAGATATAGGATACGTGACACACTACTCAAAATATTTTTGATTTTTTTTTTGGAGAGAACGGGTAATGCTTCGTCGTGACGAGTCTCCCCGCTATCCGTTCTTATGCATGCAGCCAACGTTTTAGGTAGCCAACACTTGTGCATTCATACCACTACTATCGGGTCTAGTTGGATTGGGGAAGTACTTCTATTTCCAGTTCTTTGAACAGAATTTTTTAAGAATTAGAGGAATGTACAGAATTTTTTATCATTGGATTACGATGAATTTTTCAGAATTAGAGGAAAAAAATGCCGTTTGTAAGAAGTATAGACCGCAACGAGCTAGCCCTGATAGAAGTGGTATTCGTGTAGAAGCATTGGCTTTGTAAAACGTTGGCGACACGAATGAGAACGGATAGCAGGACTTTCCGTTACGACGAAGCCATAAACCGTTCGCTCCTAAAAAATTAAAAATACTTTACTTCATTCTTTAGGATGAAGCCACAAAAAGAACCAAACAGTCACTCGTCACCCAAAATCACCAGTCAATAAATAAAAAAAACCTCCACTCTCAAAAAAGAGTGAAGGTCATTTTACAAACTTATTCAAACATTATAGTTTATTCATCATCTAATTCACAGCAACCATTTAATTCAGTAATCGTGCGAGCCTCTGAAACAATGGGACAAATATCCGTATTATCAGGATCATCGACCACCACATAATAACTTCCCAATTCTGAAGGAGAGTAATAAGGCTTCCCCATAATACTGGCGACCAATCCACCTCCAACTTGATACCAATTATACGTTTCATTACCATCCGCATCAGCATAGTCTGCATACAACGCTCCTTCCCTTTTCAACACAAAAGCTGCCCCACATCCATAACAAGAACTCGTTAAAACCAATGCATTTTCTCCTATTTCCAATGGACGAGTAAAGTCTTCCATTTCTGAACCATTCGAGAAGTTATACGCATAAGAAGTATTGGTATCAAAAGTCAAAACAACTGAAAATTGATTGTTGCCTTGATTGGTCATTTGGGTGGTACTGACCAAAGCTCCATCTTGATACAAGTTCAAGGAAACACCAAAAGGACTTGGATTACCTTCACATATTTCGACATTAAACGCTACTTGTACAAATGGTGGACATGTCGCATCACAACTTCCAAAACAAACCGTCTCTAAAACAGTTCCATCGGCTGGCAAATCTTCTGAACGATTGAAGCCACCAAAACCATCGCCTTGCCCACAAGCAGCTAAATCACCCGAAGGTTCGACTCCATCAAAAGAGTTTCCATTAATAAACTTATAAGAGATGCTTGCTAAAATATTGGATACCGCTACCGTTCCACAGTAAATACCATCACCAGCTATTGCATCCCCATTCTGACCATTATCAAACAACTCATAATTGGGATCTCCAGGATTAAAACCATTGAAGTTTCCAGTCACATGAACCCCATTGTCAGACACGATATAGTTGCTCATATCGACACAGAAAGTTACTTGATTATTGCCAGGACAAAAATCGGTACAAGCATCAAAAGCAACTACATTCAAAGTCGTATCGGATGTTCCTAGATTGACCAATCTATCATTGGAACCTGTACCTGCACATCCTCCATCAAAAAGTCCTTGACTTTCGGCATTATTATAATTTGGACCTAAAGTGAATTTATAAATCAATGGATTGTCTGTTACATCTGCTACTGTCGCTGAATAAATACCGTCACCTGCTACTGCATCCCCATTCGTGCCATCATCCAACAATTGGGTCGCACCTGGATCAAAGCCATTAAAATTACCGCCAACATAAACGCCATTGCTGACATCTTCATCACAGATCAATACTTGGAAAGTGACATCTGGTGGATCAGAAACAACATTGGGGTCTTCCAAAGAATTACCACAAAAATCGCTAATCGCAAAAACTCTTCGACTGCTTCTATCTAAATCTGATGATGCTAAGGTTGTGGTAAATACCGCATATTGATTAGCTGTTCCATCGCCCGTTACGCCCGACGCTGGAATGGTCGCCATACAGTCTCCACCCACACAAGTCGCAGATATAAAAGAAGAAGTCAACCAGTTGTCAGTCGTATATTC
>JAHDBB010000486.1 GCA_020630635.1 Chitinophagales bacterium | reverse complement strand
GTTAAAAATGAAGAACTTATTTCTCAATCATTACTAAAAAATTTGTTGTTAATTCTAAAGACTAATTTGTGTCTTTGTACTTATCCTTGTACAATTCGGATGCCAACGCATTTTTTTTACCTAAAATGACAGAAAGCGAATAAAAAATATGCCAAAATGACAAAAATATTAACAATTTTATGACAAAATGACAATTTGCATTATAATTTCATTAGAATCCTAAAAATGAAGTGTGCCAAAAATCTTAGATTATTTCCTTAAATTGATAAAACAACCAATTGCTTCTGTTTCTTTGACTTCTATCTCTTTTCCTAAAATAATGGCTTCTAAAGCATTTTTTAAATCAAAAGAAGTTGTTACCCCTCTTCGTCTTCCGACTCTATAATAAGCATTATCAATTCGACCTTTGTATAAAATGGCTTCTTTGGTATAATTATAAATGACTGCTTCAGGAGTGACAGTTGCTCCTAATTGTTGGGTTTTCGTTTGAGAGTGGTCGGTTTGGAGTAAAAAAGGAATCTCGTATTTTTGTTGAAAGGAGTCTATTTTTTCATAGGTCGAGAAAGAATTAGGGAAAAGTCCGATAAAATCGATATGGTAAGGTGAGTAAGTTTCGTACAATTGACGAAGGGCAAGGGTATAGTTTTGGGTCAAAAGACAATCTTCTAACATAAACACATATACGACTACACTATCTTCGACGATTTGCGGTTCGTGATCTTGGGCGTTGGCAAAAGTTGAAGAAAGGACGTATAATAAAAGTATCCAAACACTATTTTTTATAAAAGAGGCAGACATGGAGCATTTTTTTAACAATAATCTAGTCAAAATTAAACGCAATTGCTGAATTTTTAGTTAATAAAATGTAAAATGTCTTTAATCTTGCGGTTTGTAGATAGACATACAGCATTTAGCGTTTACAATGGATAACGGATTTGTTACCTTTGTGGGTGAAAGATAGCTCGTTCTGTGTTTTTGGGGCGATGGGACGTTTTTCGGTTCAGTTCTTGGTTTTGGGACGATGGGACGTTTTTCGGCTCAGTTCGTACTTTTGAAAAACCCAAAACACAACGTCCCCTTACGCCACATCGTCACTTTCGTCCCTTATTCTGCTACTAAGGAGTTCAGACCAAAACGATCTAGCCCCGAATGGATTAAATTCTAATTTTTAATCTCTAAATTCTAAAACGGTTCAGTTCGTGAAGTGTTCTGTCTATTTACAAATAGCCCCGATAGTAGTGGTATCGCTCTCGTAGAGCAAATTCATGAATTTGCTCTACGAGGGTGATAAGAACGGATAGCGGGACTTTCTGTGGCGACGAAGCAAACAACCTTTCGCTCCTAATAAAGATATCAAATGAACAAAACCTATTGGGTGATTCCCCAAAAATTATTAGTTGGAGCGGTTCCTGATGTGCGTGATGAAGCAAAAATGCAGGAGGAACTGAAAACATTGAAAGAAAATGGTATTGATGTGATTGTCAATTTGATGGAAGAAACGGAAATCAAAACGGCAAATAGTTCATTAATAGATTATACAGACTTTGTAGAAGATATTGAAGTTTTACGTTTTCCCATTAAGGACAGAACTATTCCTTCTCAACCAACCATGATTGCAATTTTAGATGCGATTGATGAACAGTTGGAACAAAATAAAAATGTGTATGTTCATTGTTGGGGCGGATTGGGTAGAACAGGGACAGTGTTAGGATGCTACTTATTGAGACATGGATTGGCGATTCAGGATAATATCTTTGTGGCAATTCAATATCTTAAAGCCAAATCGCTATTGAAAAATCATCAATCGCCTGAAACAGAAGAGCAAAGAGCATTTGTTTTGGGTTGGGAGATTAAAAAATGATAAAAGAGTAAATTAAAAATAAAAACATATTTCATACATGGGTGGATTAGTAATGGCAGCCCAGTTAATCGCTTCGCTGTCGCTTTTAGTTTTCATACACGAATTAGGACACTTCTTAGCAGCCAAAGCATTTGGCATGCGAGTCGATAAGTTCTTTATCTTTTTTGATGCTTGGGGCAAAAAGCTCTGGAGCAAACAAATCGGCGAAACCGAATATGGTATCGGCTGGCTTCCATTGGGCGGTTATGTCAAAATCGCTGGAATGATTGACGAGTCCATGGACAAAGAGCAAATGGCACAAGAACCACAAGAGTGGGAATTTCGCTCTAAACCCGCTTGGCAACGTTTCATTGTCATGATTGGCGGTATCGTCATGAACCTTATTTTAGGAGTCATTATTTTTGCGGGCTACCTCAATTATTACGAAAAGGATTATATTCCCGTTGCTGAAATGGAAAATGGGATTTATGCTTTTGATATTGCCCAAGAAATGGGTTTTGAAACAGGTGATAAAATCATCGCTGTCAATGGCAAACAACCGACTCGTTTTAAGGATGCCAAAGGTTTGAAAGTGATTTTTGGGGCGGATGTCGAAGTCGAAAGAAACGGTGAAAGAAAGAATGTACAAGTTCCAGGTAATCTTTTTAAGACCTTACAAGGACAACCTTTTATCGAGCCATTCAATCATCAAGTCAAAGTTTGGGGGGTTATTGATAGTAGTCATGCGAAAGATGCAGGAATAGAAGCAGACGATGTATTTTTAGCGGTCAACGGCAAGAAGATTAACAACTTTGGTGATTTTTCGGGCATTCTTGATAAAAATAAAAATGGTCAAGTCAATCTAACAGTCGATAGAGGCGGCAAGGAAGTACAGCTCACCAGCAAGGTTAGTGATAAGGGTAAGCTGGGTTTTGCGCCGAAGTACGAAGCCAAACCTGTCAATGATACCAAAGCTTATTCATTTGGTGAAACCATCACTTACGGAATGAAGGAAGGTTGGGAGACGATCTATTACAATGCGGTCGGTCTTGGCAAAATCTTTACGGGAGATGTCGATCCTGTGGAGTCGGTTCAAAGCCCTATTGGTATTGCCCGTATCTTTGGTCCTACCTGGAATTGGGAACGCTTTTGGAAACTCACAGGTTTGCTTTCCTTTGTTTTGGCATTTATGAATATCCTGCCCATTCCTGCTTTGGATGGTGGACACATGATGTTCCTTACTTTTGAGATGCTGACGGGACGACCTTTAAGCGACAAGTTTTTGGAAAATGCTCAAATGGTCGGAATGCTTATTTTGATTCCTTTGATGCTTTTTGCCATTGGTAAGGATATTTGGATTGGCGTGATGGATTGGTTTAGATAAGCTTACTTTAAAATAATAATCAAAATCGGGTTGCTCATATTATTGGGTGATCCGATTTTTTTTTGGAGCGAAGGGTTTGTTGCTTCGTCGTATTGGAAAGTCCCGCTATCCGTTCTCATTCGTGTTGCCAACGTTTTTTGAAGCCAACGCTTCACACGAATACCACTTCTATCGGGGCTATTTTTGAAAGGTTGGTACTGGTTAGTGCCAGAAGTTGTGACGAAGGGACGAATGGGACGTGAAGGGACGTTAATTTTTTTATCGAAAAATCTCGTATAGATTAAAAACTACGAACAGAACCCAAAACGTCCCATCGTCCCAAAAAAACACGAACAGAACCGAAAAAACGTCCCATCGTCCCAAAAAAACACGAACAGAACCGAAAACGTCCCATCGTCCCATTTTTTAAAAACGTCCCTTTCGTCCCATATTCCTAGAATTGAAAATAGATAAATTGTTGTCCTTCGCCTCGTAGGAAGACACAAGCAACAATCAACAAGGCAACATATACAACTTCTAAATAAAAATAAACGTCTTTGGAAAACCAACGTTTCGGTTGTATTCCCAATAGGAAGAAGCCTTCAATCACCACCGCTATCGCTAAAAAAATCACTGCATTGGCATAGGTAAATAAGGGAGCAAAACTTTCTGAAAAATTAAAGCTCAACATGTCGCCCACGATTTGAAAGGCTTGTGAAAAGGAGGTCGCTCTAAAAAAGACCCAAGCTATCAATACTTGCGCCATCAAGAAAGCCCAAGCCAAGTACTTACCCAAAAAGAGTTTTTTCAATAAGCGAGGCAATTTAAAGATTCGTTCAAGGCTTAGATATAAGGCATGCAATCCACCCCAAATTACAAAGTTAAAGGAAGCTCCATGCCAAAATCCTGATACCAACATCGTAATCCACATATTGAGATGTCCTCTAAGTTTTCCCTTTTTCGATCCACCCAAAGGAATATAAACATAGTCTCGAAACCATGTCGATAGTGAAATATGCCAACGTGTCCAAAAGTCTCGTATTGAGGTCGCTATATAGGGATGATTAAAATTGACTTTGAAATGGAAGCCCATCCATTTAGCTAGTCCTCTGGCTATATCGCTGTATCCGCTAAAGTCAAAGTAAATCTGAAAAGCAAAAGCCGTCATAATCCCCCACCAATAAATCGTGGAATGAGATGGATCTGAATCTATAAATGCAGCATTGACCATCGGTGCAATATTGTCGGCTAACACTACCTTTTTAAAAAAGCCAATGACGATGAGTTTTGCCCCATTCCAACGTTCTAGCTCTCCAACTTTACGAGGTTTTTTAAGTTGTGCTAAAAAGTCTTTGGCTCGTACAATCGGACCAGCGACCAATTGTGGAAACATTGAAAGGTAGGCAAAAAAGTGTAGGATATTTTTAGTGGGAGTCAGTTGATTTCGGTAGATGTCAATGGTATAACTCATCGACTGAAAAGTATAGAAGCTAATCCCAACAGGTAAAATCAATACAAATTCTGGAAGGCGAGAACTTAAGTCTATTGATAATCCAAACCAACTGAATAAAATCTCTAAATTGTTGGCAAAAAAGCTGCTATATTTGAAAACGGTCAAAGAGCCTAAGTTGGCTAAAAGGGAAGCTATCAACCAAGCGGTTTTTTGCTTGGGAAAACGGGCGATCCCTAATCCTGCTATAAAGTCAATGAGTCCACTTCCTATGATGAGAAATAAAAATCGCCAGTCCCACCAGCCATAAAAGAAGAAGGAAGCCAGTACTAAAAATAGCCATCGAAGATTGTTTGTTCCCTTTTTGATGAAGTGCCAAAGTGTGAAAAAGACTAAGGCAAATAGTAAGAAAATAAGGGAATTAAAAAGCATTAAGGTGGTTTTTCGGTTCAGTTCTTGGTTTGGGGACGAGGGGACGTTTTCGGTTCAGTTCTTGGTTTGGGGACGAGGGGACGTTTTCGGTTCAGTTCTTG
>JAHDBB010000485.1 GCA_020630635.1 Chitinophagales bacterium | reverse complement strand
ATAAGAACGGATAGCGGGACTTTCTATGACGACGAAGTATCAAACCCTTCGCTCCTAAGAAACCACGAACCAAACCGCAACTATGGACAATTGACCATCGACGATAGACTAAGAATCGTCACTACAAAACCAATTCTATGAAATCATCTCATACCTTCCTATTCTTTTATTTACTTCCTCTTATACTTCTATTCTCTTGTAATGCCCAAAACAAAAATACTCCCCAAATGAAACACACTCAAGATCATAAAGACCATCCTTATACCAATAAATTGATTGATGAAAGTAGTCCGTACTTGCTACAACATGCCCACAATCCTGTAGATTGGTATCCTTGGGGCGATGAAGCCTTAGAAAAAGCCAAAAAAGAAGATAAATTGCTCCTTATCAGCGTCGGATATGCGGCTTGCCACTGGTGTCATGTGATGGAACACGAATCTTTTGAAGATACCACCGTCGCTAAAGTGATGAATGAAAACTTTGTATCCATCAAAATTGACCGAGAAGAACGACCTGATATTGACCAGATTTATATGGATGCTTGTCACTTGGTCAATCAACGAGGTGGTTGGCCTCTCAATGCGATTGCCTTGCCCGATGGTCGCCCGATTTATGCAGGAACCTACTATCCCAAATCCAAATGGCTACAGTTATTAGTCTATTTTAACGACCTCAAAAAAAATGATCCCGAAAAATTAGAAACACAAGCACAACAACTCACACAAGGCATCCAACAAAGTGAGAAAATCCTGTTGAATCCTGACCCTGCCGAGTTTGAAGCAAAAGATTTAGACGATTTATTTAGTCGTTGGGTAGGTCGTATTGATATGGAAAAAGGCGGAAGACAAGGACAACCCAAATTTCCAATGCCCAGCAATTACCTATACTTATTGCGTTATCATCATTTGACAGGCAATAAACAAGCAATGGAAGGCATCAAAGCGACTTTGGATAATATGGCTTGGGGCGGTATTTATGATCATTTAGGTGGCGGATTTGCCCGTTATTCTACCGACTCATTTTGGAAAGTCCCGCACTTTGAAAAAATGACCTATGACAATGGACAATTAGTTACTCTTTATTCTGAAGCTTATCAATTGACCAAAGACCCTTTATACAAAAAAGTCGTCTATGAAACCTTAGAATATACCAAACGAGAAATGACTTCGCCTGAAAATGGCTTTTATTCGTCATTGGATGCCGATAGCGAAGGCGTAGAAGGTAAGTTTTATGTTTGGGATGAAGCCGATATCGACTCCCTTTTAGGTGAAGAATCCAACATTTTCAAAGATTATTATACCGTCAAAAAGGCGGCTCAATGGGAACATCACAATATTTTGTATCGTACGCAAGCGGCTGGAAAAGTAGCTAAAAAACACAACTTGACCGAAGAAGACTTAGCTCAAAAAATCGAAGAACACAAAGTTATTTTGATGAAGGAACGAGACAAACGCATTCGTCCTGGATTGGATGATAAAATCTTGACTTCTTGGAATGCGTTGATGCTCAAAGGTTATGTAGATGCCTATCGAGTTTTTGGCGAAGAAGACTTTTTAAAAACGGCTTTAGCCAATGCCGATTTTCTCGTCAAAAATGCCATTCAAAAAGATAATCGTCTCAATCGAAATTATAAGGATGGAAAATCAAGTATCAATGCCTTTTTAGACGATTATAGCCTAACAATTGAAGCATTTATCGCCCTTTATGAAGCAACCTTTGATGAAAAATGGCTCAATAAAGCCAATGATTTGATGAAATATACCATTGAGCATTTTTATGATAAAGAATCAGGCATGTTTTTCTATACTTCTGATGTAGATGCCCCTTTGATTGCTCGAAAAATGGAGATTGCTGACAATGTAATTCCTGCCTCTAATTCATCTATCGCCAAAGGTTTGTATTACTTGGGGCTTTATTTATACAACAAAGACTATTTAGAAAAGTCTAAACAAATGCTCCAAAATGTCAAAAAGGATGTTATCAAAAATGGTCCATTTTATTCTAATTGGGCGATTTTATTATATCATCACATCAAAGAACCTTACGAAGTCGCCATTGTTGGCAAAGATTTTCAACGCATTCGCCAAGAATTCGACCAACATTATTTACCCAATACGCTTTTATTGGGAGGCAAAAAGGAAGGTTCTTTGGAGTTACTCAAAAATAAGATGATTGATGGACAAACAACGATTTATGTTTGCCAAAATAAGGCTTGTAAATTGCCTGTGACAGAGACTTCAAAAGCATTGGACTTGTTGAAATAAACAAGTCCATAGTTTAAACAGTCGATAGTCCATAGTTAAAAATGAACCGTATTTGTGTAAATTATATTTCAAAAAATATTAGTGGATTCGTGGCAAAAAATCACACAACAACCACAAAAACTTTTTGTCATTTAGCTTTTTCCCTTATATATTTGTAGTAACTATTAATTTCATTAATCAAAAAAACAAAATTTATGGATTTATCAAATATGATGGGACAGTTGGGAGATTTGCAGAAGAAAATGGAAGAGTCTAAAGCCAAATTAGATCATATCTTTGTAGAAGGAGAAGCAGAAGGCGTAAAAGTCAGTATGAGTGCCAATAAAAAGGTGGATAATATCAGTATTCCTGATGAGTTATTGACTGTTGAAAATAAGGAACAGTTAGAAGATTTAATGTTGGCTGCCATGAATCGTGCTTTGGAAAATGCCGAAAATGTCGCTATGACAGAAATGCAAGGAATCGGAAGCAGTATGTTCCCTGGTGGAATGCCTCCGTTCTAGGACGTAATTAAAATGAACCATTCAAACACCCTATTAGCTTTTGTTAGTAGGGTTATTTTTTAGCTATCAAGCAACATCTACTTGTCTTTTATCTACATCCAATAAATACTGGTTTAATTCTTTAAAAAAAGGTAGCTTGGATGCTTCTGTCAAAATATCTTTATCGTTTAATAAGCGATTTTGTAAAGTATCTTCTTCTAGTAAAATTTCCAGACTCTTTTTAGGATTTTGTTTAGCAAGCTCAAACTCTAAATCGGAAAGTGTTCTTCCAACTAATTTTGTAATAAAAGCTTGATCTTCAAAAAAGATAGATTCTATTTCAGGAACTTGTACAAAGGTTTTATAACGATATTCATTAGCTACCAACTTTAGATAATCATTGATAAAAATAGTTCGTTCTATTACTTCTTGCTCATTAATTGTATCTACATTTATGATTAAGATAATATGGTTTTGAAAACTATTGATAAGTAAAGTTCTTGCCTGTGCTAATGCAGAAGAATGCGTCAAAGATGGAATAAAAATTAATCTATTGACAATAGAAACAGGTAATATCTTACTCAATAACTCAATAACCTCTGTTCCTTCCACAACAATATATAAATTTATCTTATTCATGTGTTAAAAGTATTTATGCTATAATCAGGAATACCTAATTCAACAAGTTTTTTATATTTCAGTATTAATCCCTCATCAAAATTTTGATTGTTCAAACAATACTCTATTTCTATTTGTTCCCATAGTAAAATACTTTGAGGAGCAAGAAAGTTAGCTAAAATAACTGCAGGATAAGTATATCCACTATTACTGAATACACATCCAATGGTTGATGCTGGTCGTCTCATTAACTGATTTCGTAATTTAGCAATCGGTTCAAAATTAACACTAGCTGTTTCTGTAAAATCTTTACATTCTATGATAAATGCTTGTTGATTCAAATAAATCACTCCATCAATTTGTTCTACGGTTTCATCAAATAAACGTACACTAAATGGATAAACTACCTCTGCTCCACACCATTCAAAACATTTCAAAATAAAATATTCAAATGCTTTTCCTGATCCCCAATTAGGCGTATTTCTATTTTTTATTGCGCTCCATAAATTTTGTAAATCTATCCAATTATAATTTGTAATTCGTTGTCTATATTCTTGTTCTGTCGGCATTGTTATTTTTCAAATTGTACAATAAAAATAAATGATTTTACAGAAATATACAAAACTATTTCACCAACTGCCCACTCAACCGCAACAACTCCATCTCCGCCCTTTTCGCATTATACTTCGCCTGATTGATTCGTAGCTCACTCTGAACCAAATTCAATTGCGCTTCTCTAAATTGAGTCATCGTCGCCCGTCCAAAGTTCAAATACTCTTCGGTACGCTCAAAGTTTTCTTGGACCGTCTTTAAGTTCGCTTGTTGGACTTTCAAAACATACAAACTGTTTTGGTATTGAGCATACGCATTTTCTAAATCTCGTTTAAGATTTTCTTTCGTTTCTGTTTGTTGTGCTTTTACTTGAGCAAGAGCCAATTGAGCATTTTCAATGGTGCGTTTGACCCGATTCCCATTAAAGAGATTAAAGTTCAAAGACAAGCCTGCATTTAGTCCTAAGTTTCGGCTTTGAACCAACTGGCTTGCATCATTATCCACACCTGACCAACCGTAAGAAGCGTTGGCACTTAAAGTCGGATATTGGGCGGCTTTGGCGATTTTTAAATCCAATTCTCTTAGTTCCAAATTTTGATTGTCTTGGGCAAAGGCTGGATTATTGGCTTGGGTCAGTGTCCACAATTCTTCTACATCCCATTGCGTAAAAGTATCATCTGGTGGAACAACTTCATAGTTTGCGTTTAGGTCTTGCCCCAATACCAAATTAAGGTTGCGTTTAGCGTTGCCCAAACTCACTTCGTTATTGATAATATTGAGACTATCATTGTTGATATTGACTTCTAAATTGAGGATTTCTAACTTAGTTCCATCGCCCATTTCAAATTTGGTTTTCGCTCTTGTCAATTTTTCTTGGGAGTTGGCAATGTTTTTTTGTTCGATTTCGATTTGTTCTTTCAGGCGACAGACTTCAAAAAAGTTGGAAACAATTTGGAGTAAAATATTTTCGATCAATTGGCGGATTTGGATGCCGCTTTGTTCGGCTGTGAGTTGGAGTCTTTCAAAATTGTACTTTCGGGCAAAGCCATCAAATATCAAATAATTGGCTCCGATACCAATATTAAAATTTCTGGATTGTGCGCCCGATTGTTCGATGCCAATTTCTTGAAATCCATCTGGACTTCCTTGTAAAAGTGTAAGGTCGGTATTCGTATTACTGTAGTTGTAACCACCTGTGAGATTGACCGAAGGATAGTAGCCCACATTGCCTTTATAGACATTGTTTTGAGCGATCTTTTCTCCTGCTTTGGCAGCCTCGATACC
>JAHDBB010000484.1 GCA_020630635.1 Chitinophagales bacterium | reverse complement strand
ATCTACTTCTAAAATAAATCATTTTACTGTACTTTTAGCATATTTAAAGATATTTAACGAATCTTTTATGAATAAAGCCGATTTTCCCATCTTTCAAAAATATCCGAATCTGACGTATTTAGACAATGCTGCTACGACTCAAAAACCTCGTATGGTCATCGAAGGCATCACTCGATACTACACAGAAGAAAATGCCAATGTTCATAGAGGAATCTACAACTTATCTGCCCAAGCCACCCAAAAATATGAAGCCGTCAGAACCAAAGTAAAAGACTATTTTTCCATTCCCCATTTAGAAGAAATCATCTTCACCAAAGGAACCACCGAAGGCATCAACTTAGTCGCTCAATCCTACATTTTACCTCATTTAAAAGCAGGGGACAACATCGTCATTTCAGCGATGGAACACCATGCCAATCTTGTAACTTGGCAATACCTCTGCCAACAAAAAGGAGCGACTTTACGAGTCCTTCCCATTCATCGAGATGGAACATTGGATTTGACGGAATTAGACAAGTTATTGGATGAAAGAAGCAAGTTAGTAGCTATTGTTCACATTTCCAACACATTAGGAACCATCAATCCCATCGAAAAAATTATCGAAAAAGCCCACCAAAAAAATATTCCCGTTTTGATAGATGGCGCACAAAGTATATTGCATCCCGACTTAAATATTGCTAACTTTGCAGCGGATTTTTGGGTATGTTCTGGACACAAAATGTTTGGACCGACTGGCGTTGGGATTTTGTATGCCAAAAAGCAGTATTTAGAACAAATGAAGCCTTATCAATTGGGGGGCGATATGATTCGTTCTGTATCTTTTGAAGAGACGACTTTTGCCAAAATTCCCCATAAATTCGAGGCTGGAACGCCCAATATTGCAGGGGTTATCGGCTTAGGTTATGCCATCGACTACTTGACACAAATAGACAAAAAAGCAGTCGATGAACATATCAAAAAAATGACTAAGGAAGCAACCCAAAGACTTTTAGCAATCGACGGCTTGCGAATTATTGGAACGGCTGAACATAAAAGTGGGATTATCTCATTTGTTTTAGAAGATATTCACCCTCACGATGCAGCGACCTTTTTAAGTGAGAAAAATATAGCAGTTCGAGCAGGTAATCATTGTACCCAACCTTTGATGGACTTTTATCAAATAGCAGGAACTTTACGAGCTTCTTTCACTGGATACAATACAATGGAAGATGTCGAAAAATTAGCAGAAGCAGTCAAAGAAATGCAGCAGTTTTTTGCCTAACGTCAATAACTAAAATATGGAAAACCTCAATCAGCTTTATCAAAATCTAATCAAAGAACATGGAAAAAATCCTATAAACTTTGAAAAGAGGGAAGATGCTAAAAATGTAATAAAAGCCTACAATCCTATTTGTGGCGACCAGTTTAATTTTTATGTGGAGGTCAAGGAAGATAAAGTTGAACAAGTACATTTTTCGGGTTTTGGTTGTATGATTTCTAAAGCGGCGAGTTCGGTTTTGGTACAGCGAATGGTGGGGATGTCGGTAGCGGAGGCGAAAGGTTTTGCGTTGGCTTTCTTAGCATTTATCAAGGAGGATGAAAATAATATGGAAGATGATGAACTGAAAGTTTTTGGGGAAGTAAAAAAGTTTCCGAGTCGGAAAGAGTGTGTGACGTTGAGTTGGGAAGCGATGGTGGATTTTTTGGAAAATTATGAAGCAAAAATATAATGGAAATAAAAGTAAGAGCCTTTGGTATTGCGAAAGATATTTTAGGATTTCGAGAGCAAACGCTATCTGTAGAAAATGGTGAAACGATCTTGGAATTTAAAAAGCGTTTATTGAGTCAATATCCCAAATTTGAGGATTTGGTGAGTTTGGCTTTTGCCGTAAACGAGGAATATTGTAGCGAGGATTTTGTGTTGCAACCGTTGGATGAGGTCGTGATTATTCCGCCTGTGAGTGGGGGATGATTTTTAATGATGAATGATAAATTATGAATGGTGAATGTGGCTCATTGTGTGAAATGGCTTGACTGGTCCTAAGAAATACTGACCTTACCAACTAGTCCCGAATAGATTAAATTCTAATTTTTAATCTCTAAATTCTAAACTGGTTCAGTTTGTAAAGCGTTCTGTCCATTCCTAAATAGCCCCGATAGAAGTGGTATGAATGCAATAGCTTGGCACCACAAGTCGAAAAGACTTGCGGCAGAAGTTTGGCTGCATTCATAAGAACGGATAGCGGGACTTTTCATTACGATGAAAGAAAAACCTTTCGCTCCTAGCATAAAAAAGGAATAGGATTATTTTGTGATTAATAGGATTTTAAATATTGTAGAGAAATATTCCATTATCCCAATGATAAAAAGTCCTCACTACTAAATAAAAAAAATGACAGATTCTTTGATGGATATACAAGTTTTGGAAACACCGCTGTCGGTAGAAAAATGTACTGCGTTTGTACAAGATCCCGCAGCAGGTGGAACGGTGGTTTTTGTGGGGACGGTGCGTGAATGGACGAAAGGAAAACGGGTGTTGCGTTTAGAGTTTGAAGCGTATAAGCCAATGGCAATTCGAGAAATGACGAAAATCGTGGAGACGGTGAAGGAGCGTTGGGAAGCCTTGAAAATATGTGTGCATCATCGAGTAGGTGTGTTGGAAATAGGGGAGGAGGCAGTCATTATTGCCGTAGCGACACCGCATCGAAAGGCAGCATTTGAGGCTTGCGAATATGTGATTGATACCTTGAAACAGACCGTTCCAATTTGGAAAAAAGAGGTATTTGAAGATGGAGAAGTTTGGGTGGCGGCTCATCCTTAAAAATCTACTTATAAATGTTTTATAATGTGTGATTTTTTTATATGAAAAATAACAAAAAAGACTTGACACAATGGTAATTTTAGGTTTACATTTGCGCCTTTTTACCAATAAAATGTAATGAACGAAAGATATAATTTAAAATATACAAATATGAATCCTTGGCACGATATTAATACTGGGGAAAATGCACCAGATATTGTAACGGCAATTATCGAAATTCCGAAAAATACAAGGGCAAAGTATGAATTGGATAAGGAAAGTGGATTGTTGAAAATGGATAGAGTGCTGTATTCATCGGTCTATTATCCAGCCAATTATGGCTTTATTCCACGTACTTATTGCGATGATGATGATCCTTTAGATATTTTGGTTTTTTCACAAATTGCGATTCAACCACTTTGTTTGGTAGATGCCAAAGTGATTGGGGTCATGCATATGGTGGATGTGGACGAGATTGATGATAAAATCATTGCGGTGGCTCAAAATGATATGAGTGTCAATCACGTCAATGATATTAGTCAGTTGCCAGAGCATTTCATCAAGGAGTTGCGTAATTTCTTTGAAGATTACAAAAAGTTGGAAAACAAACAAGTGACCGTCAAAGAGTTTCAAAACCGAGAACAGGCTCTTCAAATTATCACTCAAAGCCAAGTTGATTATCAAGAGAAATTTGGATCGTTGGTATAAATGAAATCTTAATTTTTCTTTCCAAAAAGATTTGAAAACATCCCTTTGATAACATTCCAAATCAAAGAAAATGCGTTTAGAGATGAATCTTCTTTCGTATCTGTAGTGTTAGCAATGGGAGCTTTTTTAGGCGGAGCAGAGCTTACTTTTTTTTCAACTATTTTTTGAGTTGACTTTTCTGCATTTATAGGTTCTTGGATAGGACTTACCTTTTCTTTGACCTCATTTTTGACCTTCTCTGATACGCTTGGAGTTGGTTCTTGAATAGGGGGAGTAACTTCCGATTCTACGGATTCGGGATTCGGTTGAGCAGCCAATTTAGCTTTGAAATTATCGACAAATTCATTTAATACATGATCGCTGACTTCTTTGATAAGCCTTGCACCAAATTGGGCGAGCTTGCCAACGACAGACACATCCATCGTAAAATTAACCTCTGTTCCGCCCTCTTTTTCCGTCAAAATCCCATTCATCAACATATCTGCACTTCCCTTTCCTTTAGAGTCGAGACCTTTCCCTTTCATCATCATTTTATGGTTGTCATCGTCCATCTCCTCAATGCTTACGCTTCCATTATACTTCACTTTGACAGGACCAAATTTCATTTTGACTTCCCCTTTAAAATTCTTTTCGTCCACAATTTCGGTCAAGGACGCACCAGGCACACAAGTGACAATTTCAGAAGGATTGCTCAAATTCGCCCATACTTTTTCGATCGGTTCTTCGACCAAAAAGACTTTGTTGATGGTGGTTTTCATTTTGCTTTTTTCCTAAAATTAAGAAAAAAATAATATAATGCCAAAAAAATTAAGCGATGAAGGAGTCTTGCCGTCCATTTTGTGTTTTTCTCTTCATACACCTAGAATCAGGATTTTCATGATTTTTTCGGATCTTTCGTGACTTCATCCTAAAGAATGAAGCAAAGCAGTTTAGTTTTTGATAGACTTTTGACCATCGACTGTGGACACATCATTCGTCATTCTTAACCTCCAAATCCATATCCCCATAAAAAGCCAAATCTTTTTCAAGCAAGTATTTCGTCCAAAAAGCAATCTGTCCTGTATGATAGCTCAAATGTTCCACAACATGAATGATGATCCCCAATCCCGTCATTTCAAAACCTTGCACCATTCTCATCCGAGTCACTTCCGTTTCTTCCAAGTCGTTTATAATATCAATCGCTTTATCAATCGTTTTCGTAATCTTATCCGAAAGCTCCTGTGCATTGAATCCGCCCGTCGTTGAAAACTCTACACTTCGCTGGCGATTATCTTCTTCTTTACCCAATGATGAATGAATGTACTGGGTGATATTGCCACATAAATGCAAGGTCAGATTTCCAACGCTATTGAGTGTACTATTGGGTTTTTGCCAAAGCTGTTTTTCATCCAATAAATGTAGGCATTGGACGATGCGTTCTTTGGATTCGGTCATTCTTAGAGAAGACTCGGATTTTAGATTTTGGAGCATAGTTTTGTGTTTTTTTAATTTAATTTTTTACCTCATTTTTTAGGTCGAGGGAATGAATTCCCTCGTTCAATGAATCACTTTTGAACCTTTATAGAACAATAAGGCTTCCTTCTCAAAGATGCCGATAACTCGCCAACGGGTGATAACCTCTACTTTCAGGTCGAGGGAATGAATTCCCTCGTTCAATGAATCACTTTTGAATCCTATTTCTTTTATCAAAGATGTAGATAATTCGTCAAAGAAGGAAATAAAA
>JAHDBB010000483.1 GCA_020630635.1 Chitinophagales bacterium | reverse complement strand
CGCCCCGCCACCCCCAAGTTTAGCAGGCCAACGCTTCTTTTTCGGTTCTGATTTGGTTTTAGAATAATAAAGTGCTGAAAATTAATAGTTTATAGTTTTTCTAATCCAAAATTCACGTTGATTAACGGGTGTTGAGTCCTCTGCCGAAAATGGCACTGCTCATTCTGTCCACGATGAGGTACATGACGGGAACGATGACGAGTGTTAGGAAGGTGGCAAAGGTTAAGCCGAAGATGACGGTCCACGACATGGGACCCCAAAATACGGTGTTGTCGCCACCAAAATAAATGTTCGGTTCAAAGGAACGAAGTAAGCCTGCAAAGTCGATATTGAAACCAATGGCTAATGGAATCAAGCCTAAAATCGTGGTGATGGCGGTCAATAATACAGGGCGTAAACGAGTTGCTCCACCTTGTACGATGGAATCTATCACTTGTTTTTTGGTTAAACGAGTATCGTCCTCTAAGTTGAGTTCTTGTCTCTTTCTTTGTCGAACTAAGTTGGTATAATCTATCAATACAATCGCATTGTTTACCACAATTCCAGCGAGGGAAATGATCCCGATTCCTGTCATAATGATGATGAATTCCATATTGAAAAAGGTGTAACCTAAGAATACGCCAATGGTACTAAATACAACGGATGCCACAATAATAACAGGCATTGCAATAGAGTTGAATTGGGAAACAATGATGAGGAAAATTAAGGCAATGGCAATCAATAAAGCATTGAATAAAAAGGCGGTAGATGCTTCTTGTTCCTCTTGTTCTCCTGTAAATTTGACCGTATAACCTTCTGGTAAATCATAGGCTTTCATGTAGTCTCGATAAGAATCGACCACCTTTGCGCCATTATAGCCTTCTAAGACATTGGACTGTAAAGAAATAACACGCTCTAAGTCCTTTCTTTTGACCGAACCAATGGTTGAACTGTATTCGGGTTTGGCTACCGATGAAACAGGAATCTGAACGATTTGACCATTGGATTGATTTCTAAAAGTGATGCGTTGATTGAGGATGGTAGAGATGTCGTAACGGTCTTCCTCGTTGAAACGCAAGTTGATGGGATACTCATCTTCTCCGTCTTTGAATTTGGAAACTTCTTTTCCGAAAATAGCGGTACGAATGGTGGAGGCAATGAGTCCTGTCGATAAGCCGAAACGTCTTGCTTTTTCTCTATCAATATTGAGGATGAGTTCGGGCTTGACGGTTTCCAAGTCCATCTTTAATTCTTCGACACCTTCGATGCCTGAGTCTTCTAAGTAGCCTTTGACATCTTGTGCTAAAGCGATGAGGGTTTCAAAGTCTTCCCCTGCGATTTCGATATTGACAGGCGGACCTGTTGGAGGACCATTTTGTTCTTTCTCAACCGATATGGTAACACCCGGAAAATCTTGTAAATTTTCTCTTACTTCTTGGACGATTTCATTGGTTGATTGACCGTTGCGTTTGATATATTCATAAAAGAAAATAGATACTCTTGATTTATTGGGCGTTGTACTTTGGTCGATTCCAGCCATTGGATTGCTTGCGCCTTTTCCAACATTCGCCAAAACAGATTCGACCATATACTCATAAGGTTCCAATGTTTCCAATACAATGTCTTCGACTTCTTCTGTTAATTGATTGGTTTTTTCGATGTCTGTACCTGCAGGATATTCGATATAAATAAATGCAGAGTTGGGTTCGGCATCAGGGAATAAGTTGACCGTAAGACCAGCCGTTGCCATCAATATAATCGAACCTACTAATAAGGCAAATGTCAGGAATAAAAAGATATAGGGTTTGATACCTGTCAATGCGAATCGAACAAATTTTTCATAGGCTCTTTCTAAGCGTGGCATCACATGTCCTAAAAAGATTTTGGATAGTGGTTGGAAGAAGAAAACTTGTAAGAGAATAATGACTCCAATGGCGATGAAAAGCCCTCGCATTAATGGAGCATTGGAAAAGTGCATGACTACTGCTCCTATTATCATGAGAACTATTGTGATAATAAAATTTTTCCAGTTGGTCCCTTTATTTGCTCCGTCTGCTCTCATAAATTGAGAAGTCAATACAGGGTTGATGACTAGGGCGACAAAGAGAGAAGAGGATAAAACAATGATTAGGGTCAAGGGTAAAAACTTCATAAACTCACCCATGATGTCGTTCCAAAAGAGTAGGGGAACGAATGCGGCTAAGGTCGTTGCGGTGGAGGCGATAATGGGTAATGCTACTTCTCCAGCTCCTTCTTTGGCTGCTCGAATAGGGGAGTAGCCTTCTTGCATCAACCTATAAATGTTTTCGACTACCACAATTCCATTATCCACCAACATTCCTAACGCTAAGATGAGGGAGAATAGTACCATCATATTCATGGTAGATCCTGTGAAATTTAGGATCATAATTCCCATCAACATAGATAAGGGAATGGCGATTCCAACAAATAAAGCGTTTCGTAATCCTAAGAAAAACAGGAGGACTAAGACCACTAAAATAACTCCTGAAATTATGCTGTTTTCCAAGTTGCTAACCATATCTCTCGTAATCTTGGAAGTATCATTTATCAGTCTAACGTTTAACTGTTCGGGAAATATTTCGGATTGTGCTTCAGTTAATAAGCCCTTGACTTTATCGGAAGCATTTAAGAGATTGGTTCCACTTCGTTTGATAATGTTTAAAGTCACAACAGGCATTCTGTCTCCTCTGGAATAACTGGTATTATCTGCATATCGAAAATCAACGGTTGCGACATCTTTGAGATAGACAATCTTTTGAAATTCATTTTTGATGATGACTTCTTGGATTTCTTCTACATTGGCAAATTCACCAACGACTCTTACATTTCGGCGAATACCGTCTTGTAAAATGTCTCCTCCTGATATGCTTAGGTTTTCGTTGGCAATAGCTCCTTCCAAGTCTCGCATACTCAATTCTCTTGCCTCTAATTCGTGGACATTGACATTGATGACGACTTCTTTATCCTGAACCCCACTAATGTCTACCCTTGAAATTTCGGGATATTTTTCGATTTCATCTTGTAGGTATTCAGCATATTCTTTGAGAATATCTATGTCTTGATAACCCGATAGATTGATGGTCATAACGGGCAAATCTCCAAAATCGAGTTTTAAAATATTGGGGTCGGTTGGGAGGTCATTAGGCAATTCGGATTTGGCTCTATCGACAGCATCTTTGACTTCTTGTAAGGCTTCATCTACTGGTACATTCATGTCGAATTTGACCTGAATACTAGAAAAGTCTTGAATGGAGGTAGACACGACTTCGTTGACTCCTGTGATGCTGTTTACTTCTTTTTCAATGGGACGAGTCACTAGGTTTTCCATGTCCAATGGCGCATTTCCAGGATAGGGAGTTCCGACATAAATTTCGGGTACTTTGATTTCTGGAAAGTTTTCTTTGGGCATGGTGATGTAGGACTGTAAGCCCATAAGGATGACCAGAAACATGATGACCATGACGCTGGTTCTATTGTTGATGGCTAAGGTGCTTAACCAAAATTCTCTGATAAGGTTTTTTTTCTCTTCCATCTTTTTGGATTATGGTGACGAGTGACTGGTGACAAGTGACTGGTGACTGGTGACAAGTGGGGATAATTTTTTTAGTTTCGGACCCTTAGAAGGTCACCTTCTTTGACTTTGTTGAATCCTTCTGCAATGAATACTTCATCTCCTGTCAATCCAGAGATTACTTGGGTTTCGCCTTTGAAAGATTGACCTCGTTCTATGACTTGCTTTTTGGCAAATTTTCCTTTGGGAGTTTGTTCGACTATGTAAATGAACTCTTCGTCTCCGTCTTGTAAGATGATGTTGGTTGGAACGACAATAGCATCCTTTTCTTCAAATTGTTGGATACGAATCATGGTCATTAAGTTGGGTTTTAACTTGCCATCTTTGTTGGAGACATTGGCTTCGATTTTGAAAGTACGGTTGGCAGGATTGATGCGTGCGCCAATATTGGTGATGCGGGCTTCTCGGTCTAAGTCTAAGGCTGGTAAATGCACAAATATCTCATCACCTTCTTTGACCATTGGCAGATAGTTTTCGGCGACATCTGCAACGACTTGTACATCTTTGAGGCTGATAATCGTAAGGATGGGAACACCAGGAGAAGCCAATTCGCCTTGATTGAGATTGACCATTTCGACCATTCCAGAAGCAGGTGCATAAACGTTGGATTTGTTGGTTTGTGTACCCAGTGATTCAAGGCTTTTTTCTAAGGCTTCGACATTATTTTTGGCGGTTAGATACTCAATTTCGGAGCCAATTTTTTGTTCCCACAATCTTGCTCTTTTCTCAAAAATATCTCTGGCTAATTGAAGTTGAACTTCGATTTCGCCTTTGGAATCGCTGAAGGATTGGTTGTCGATGGTGGCGATGAGTTGTCCTTTTCGGATTTTATCTCCTTCTTTGAACTTCATGCTCGTGATGGTGCCAGGAATTTGGGAAGTGGCAGTATATTCGCCTTTGGTCTCAATGGTTCCTTGAATTTCGACAAATTCTTCAAAGTCTTTCTTTTGGGTTTTCTTCGTAGTGACCAAGACGGGTTTTTTCTTTTTACCAAATGCGTCTGGATCGGCAGCTAAGATGTCTTTTTCGATTTGTTTGATTTCAGCTTTGAGGTTATTGAGTTCTTGGCGTTTATTCTTCAAGAGTGTTTTTTTCCCTTCTACAGTGCTAGTGTCAATACCATCGGCATTGGCTTGTTGGTTGCAACTGTATAGGCTCAACAAGGTAAAGAGTATGAGTAAGAAGGATTGTATGGTTTTCATTTTCATTGGATTTTTTAGAGTCCATAGGTCCGCAGTCGATAGTCCATAGATGCGGTTTTTTTCTTTCATCCTAAAGAATGAAGTAAAGTTTTTTTTTGGGTTTGAGCAAATTCGTGAATTTACTTTACACAGATGATTAGGAGAGAACGTTGATAGCTTCGTCGTGTTGGGTCTCCCCGCTATTCGCTATTATGGTGAAGCCTCGCAAAAACTCTTAGCTTCTCACTTTCACCATAGCCGCTGCTATCGGGTCTAGTTGGGTTTGGAAAGAACGTTTAGTGCCAGTTTTAATTTATCGTACTTCATCCTAAAGAATGAAGCAAAACATTTTATCCTAAAGAATGAAGCAAAACATTTTATCCTAAAGAATGAAGCAAAACATTTTATCCTAAAGAATGAAGCAAAACATTTTATCCTAAAGAATGAAGCAAAACATTTTA